>DASSMG010000020.1:0-9216 GCA_035688995.1 Actinomycetota bacterium | reverse complement strand
GACGAAGACCTCTTCGTCCTTGACGGCGAACTGGATGTTGATCAACCCGCGCACGTCGAGAGCACGGGCCAGCGCGTCCGTGTGGGACACGACGATGTCGATCTGGCGATCCGACAGCGTGAACGGAGGAAGGGCGCACGCGGAGTCCCCGGAATGGATACCGGCTTCCTCGATGTGCTCCAGGACACCACCGATGTAGAGGTCGGTTCCGTCGAACACCGCGTCGCAATCAACCTCGATCGCGCCTTCGAGGAACTTGTCGACGAGAACCGGGTGCGCGGGCGACACGCTCGCGGCGCTGCGCATGTACCGCTCGAGCGAGGACTCTTCGTAGACGATCTCCATCGCCCGTCCGCCCAGCACGTAGGACGGGCGCACGAGCACCGGGTACCCGATCGATCGCGCGATGGCTCCGGCCTCGTCGACCGAGCGCGCCATGCCGTTGGCCGGGTGTGGAAGTGACAGATCGGCCAGCAGGGCTCCGAAGCGCTCGCGGTCCTCGGCCCGGTCGATCGCGTCCGGAGAGGTACCCCAGATCGGCACGCCTGCGGCCGCGAGTCTCCCGGCGAGTTTCAGCGGGGTCTGCCCACCGAGCTGGACGATCACGCCGTCGGGACGTTCGCGTTCGATCACGTTCATGACGTCCTCGAACGCCAGGGGCTCGAAATAGAGCCGATCGGACGTGTCGTAGTCGGTCGACACGGTCTCGGGGTTGCAGTTCAGCATGATCGTCTCGAAGCCGGCATCGCGCAGCGCGAACGCCGCGTGCACGCAGCAGTAGTCGAACTCGATCCCCTGCCCGATCCGGTTCGGCCCCGAACCGAGGATCAGTACCTTCGGGCGGCTCGACTCGACAACCTCGTCCTCTTCGTCGTAGGTCGAGTAGTGGTACGGCGTGTGGGCTTCGAACTCGGCGGCACAGGTGTCGACGGTCTTGTAGACCGGCCGTATCCCCGCGTCGTTGCGCCGGGCGCGGATCGCGGAGTCGGTGGCTCCCACGATCGTGGCAAGTTGACGATCCGAGAATCCCAGCCGTTTCGCAGCCAGCAGCGTGGGATCGTCGAGCGCATCGATCGTGGTCCCGTCGAGCTCGCGCCGGAAGCGCGCGAGGCGGTCGATCTGACGCACGAACCACTCGTCGATGGCACTGCGCCGAGCCACTTCCTCGACCCCGGCCCCCGCATAGAGGGCTTCCTCGACGAGGAGGAGACGATCCTCGGTGGGTTTCGCGAGACGTTCCAAGGCGTCGGGGGCCGCCGCTCGTCCCGTCGCACCGAGCCCGGGGATGTCCTGCTCGAGGGATCGGAAACCCTTCTGGACCGCTTCGACGAACGTGCGGCCGATCGCCATGACCTCGCCGACCGACTTCATCTTCGTTCCCAACCGTTCGTCGGCATCCGGGAACTTCTCGAAGGTCCAGCGCGGGATCTTCACGACCACGTAGTCGATCGACGGCTCGAACGAGGCGGGCGTCTTCTTCGTGATGTCGTTCGGGATCTCGTCGAGCGTGTACCCGACCGCGAGCTTCGCCGCGATCTTGGCGATCGGGAAGCCCGTGGCTTTGGACGCAAGTGCGCTGGAGCGCGAGACACGCGGGTTCATCTCGATCACCACGCGCCGCCCGGTCGCGGGATCGACGGCGAACTGGACGTTGGATCCGCCCGTTTCGACCCCGATCGCGCGCATCACCCGGATCGCGTCGTCGCGCATCCCCTGATACTCGACATCGGTCAGGGTCATCGCAGGCGCAACAGTTATCGAGTCCCCGGTGTGGACCCCCATGGGATCCACGTTCTCTATGGAGCACACGATGACCACGTTGTCGTGGCGATCGCGCATCACCTCGAGCTCGTACTCCTTCCATCCGTAGATGGATTCCTCGACGAGCACCTCGCCGATCGTCGAGAGACGAAGGCCCTCCTCGACGACGGGCACCAATTCCTCGATCGTCGAGACCACCCCGGACCCCCCGCCGCCGAGGACGTAGGACGGTCTGATCACGACCGGGAACCCGAGCCCTTCGGCCGCCTCGATCGCTTCCGGAACCGAATAGGCGAAGCGGGACCGCGGCAGGTCGAGCCCGGCTTCGGCCATCGTCGTCTTGAACATCTTGCGGTCCTCGGCGCGCCGGATCGCGTCGGTGGTGGCACCGATCAGCTCGACCCCGTGGGCGTCGAGGTGACCCGAGTTCGCCAGCGACATCGCGACGTTCAGCCCCGTTTGGCCCCCGAGCGTCGGGAGACATGCGTCCGGCTTCTCGCGCTCGATGATCTTCGCCACGTACTCGGGCGTGATCGGCTCGACGTAGGTCGCGTCGGCGAACTCCGGGTCGGTCATGATCGTCGCGGGATTCGAGTTCACGAGGACGACTTCGTATCCCTCGGCGCGCAGCACACGGCAGGCCTGAACGCCCGAGTAATCGAACTCGCAAGCCTGGCCGATGACGATCGGGCCCGAGCCGATCACCAGGATCTTGTGGAGGTCCCGCCGTGCCGGCACTCAGTCACCTCCCGTGATGACGACGATCTCGAGCCGGTTCCCCGCGGGGTCCCGCGTGTAGAACCTCCGACGTCCCGGCATCTCCGATGCTTGTTCGATGTGCGACCCCGAGTTGCGCAAGCGCTCGATCACCTCGTCGAAATCGTCCACGACGAGCGCGAAATGAGCCTTCTGCGGCGGGTTGTGTTCGTCGATCGTCACGTGCACCTGCTGGGCACCGATCTGGAACCACGCGCCGCCCGGTCGCGCCCCCTGCGGTTTGTCGGCCTCGTCGAGACCGAGACAGTCGCGGTACCACGACACCACGGACGGCTCCAACTCCTCGGGAGCCGTGACGGTGACGTGCTCGAGAGCAACGATCTTCACTTCTTCGTGGCTCCCCTTGCCTCGGCCTTGCGCCGATCGCGGGCGCGCTTCTTGCGCTGTCGATCCTTCTTCCATCGTGCGGTCTTGCGGTCTCCTCTGCCCATGACTCCTCCAGTCAGACGCTCGGCGCGAGGAGCTCGACCTCGCGCGGTTCGAACCCGGCGATCAGTTGCCGGAATCCGAAGAACAGGTAGCGGGAGTCATGGGGGCCGGGGCCCGACTCCGGGTGGTACTGAACGCTGTAGGCGATCCCGGGAACCTCGCAGCCTTCGACCGTGGAGTCGTTGAGGTTCACGTGGGTCAGGGTTGCCGCGGTCGGTGCCAGCGAGTCCGGATCGACCGCGAAGCCGTGATTCTGGCACGTGATCTCGATCCGATCGTGTCCGATGCGCTTCACCGGGTGATTCGAGCCGCGGTGACCGAACGGCAGCTTGAAGGTCCGGGCCCCCAGGGCCAGGGCAAGGATCTGGTGCCCCAGGCAGATCCCGAAGACGGGCACCCGACCCAGCAGCCCGCGCACCGCTTCGATCGCGTAGGTCACCGGTTCCGGATCGCCCGGGCCGTTCGACAGGAACACGCCGTCGTAGCCGCCGTCGACGATCTCGGTGGCGGTGGTCGTCGCCGGCACCACCGTGACGTCGAACCCCGACGCGACGAGCAGGTCGAGGATGTTGTGCTTGATGCCGAAGTCGAACGCCGCGATCTTCAGGTCGGGCACCGGATGATTCTCGAGCAGGGCGCGCGACGTTGGAGCCGTTTCCCAACCGGCCGCGTATCCGCTCTCGGCACGGGCCCGGACCCGCTCGAAGTCCCAGTGGAGTGGCTCGGTGATCGAAACCTCCAGGGCAAGGTCGCGCCCGATCAGGCTCGGCGCGGCGCGGGCGATGTCCACGACCTCGTCTGCGGAGTGCTCTTCGGTGGAGAGGGCCGCGCTCATCGCCCCCGCCGTCCGCAGATGGCGGGTGAGCCGCCGCGTGTCGATCCCCGAGATCCCGGGGACACCGTGCCGGTCGAGGTAACGCTCGAGGTTGTCGGTGGCCCGCCACGAGGAAGGAACGGAGGCGAGATCCCGTACCGCGAAGCCGGCGACCCAGGGGCGGCGAGACTGATCGTCGAGATCATTCACTCCGGTGTTCCCGATCTGCGGAGCCGTCATCGCAACGATCTGCCCGTGATAGCTGGGATCGGTCAGGACCTCTTGATATCCGGTCAGACCAGTGTTGAAGCAGGCCTCGCCGGTCACGGTGGCCACGGCACCGAACGCGTCTCCACGGAAGACCGTTCCGTCGGCGAGAGCAAGGATCGCTGGTTTCATACGAGAGCACCCCCCGTGACGCGCCCTTCGGCGAAGGTCGGACGTCCGCGGAACAATGTGTGAGTGACCCGTCCGGTCACGGCGCGCCCGGCGAAAGGCGTGTTGCGCGACCGGGACTGGAACCGTTCCGGTTCGATCGTCCACGACGCGTTGGGGTCCACGATCGTGATGTTCGCAGGTGCGCCTTCGGCTATCGGGCCGCCGTGGTCGTCGAGCCCGAGGATCCGGGCGGGGGCCGTCGACAGCTTCCGCACGGCGGCGACGACGTCGAGATGACCGGGTGCGACGAGCTCGGTCATGGTCAGGGCCAGTGCGGTCTCGAGCCCGATCATGCCCGGGGGCGCGTAGGAGATCTCCTGGTCCTTCTCTTCGGGCGCGTGGGGCGCGTGGTCGGTCGCGATGGCGTCGATCGTGCCATCCCGCAGCCCCTCGATGATCGCGTCGCGGTCGTCGGCGGTCCGCAGCGGGGGGTTCACCTTCGCGTTCGGGTCGTAATCGACGAGAGCGTCGTCGGTCAGCGTGAAATGGTGCGGCGTGGCCTCGGCGGTCACGTCCAGCCCGGCCGCCTTCGCGGCCCGGATGAGCTCGACGCTGCCCCGCGTGGAAACGTGGAGCAGGTGCAGCCTGCAGCCGGTAAGGCGAGCCAGCGCGATGTCGCGGGCGACCATCAACTCCTCCGCCGCCGCCGGGATACCGCGCAGCCCCAGCGCCAGCGACCGATCGCCCTCGTGCATCTGGCCCCCGCGGGCAAGGGCTTCCACCTCGCAGTGCTCCGCGTAGATCGCACCGAACGACGAGAGGTACTCCATCGCCCGCCGGGCGAACAATGCATCCTGGACGCCGTGACCGTCGTCGGTGAACAGACGCACCCGCGCATCGGAGAGCGCCATCTCGCCGATGTCGGCCATGCTCTCCCCTGCCAGGTTGCGGCTCAGGGCACCGGCAGGAACGACGTCGACGAGCCCCACCTCGCGGCCCCGGCTCCACACCTGTTCGGTGACGGCCGAGGTGTCGGCGACCGGGTCGGTATTGGGCATCGCGCAGATGGCTGTGTAGCCGCCGACCGCGGCCGCACGCGAGGCGCTTTCGATCGTCTCCTCGTCGGCGCGTCCCGGCTCCCGAACGTGCGTGTGCATGTCGACGAAACCGGGGGTCACCAGGCAACCGGAGGCGTCGATGACCCGGGCTTCGGTCGCCTCGAGCCCCTCTCCCACCGCGGCAACGTGATCCCCATCGACGAGCACGTCGGCGACCCTCTCGCGATCGTCCGGTGCCGCCGCGGGATCCACGATCGTGCCGCCGCGGATCAGCAATCGATCGCTCACGGCGCCACCTCGAGAGGCTCTTCCTCGGGCCCGCCGAGCATCAGGTAGAGGAGGCTCATCCGCACCGCGAGCCCGTTCGAAACCTGGTCGAGGATGATCGAGCGCGGCGACTCGGAGACGTCGGCGGCGATCTCGACGCCGCGGTTCATGGGGCCGGGGTGCATCACGAGGGCGTCCGGGGACATCATCCCGAGGCGCGTGGCATTGAGCCCCCACAGAGCCGCGTACTCCCGCAAGCTCGGGAACAGCTGCTCGGACTGCCGTTCCTTCTGCACCCGCAGCAGATAGCAGACGTCCACGTCCGGAAGGACCGAATCGAGATCGGAAGTCGTCTTGACCCCCCACGAGTCGATCTCGCGCGGTACGAGCGTCGGAGGTCCGACCAGGACCACCTCGGCCCCCATAGTCACGAGGCCTTTCACGTTCGAGCGCGCCACCCGCGAGTGCACGATGTCTCCGACTATCGCCACCTTCAGTCCCTCGAAATCCTTGAAGTGCTCGCGCATCGAATAGAGGTCCAACAGGGCCTGAGTGGGGTGCTCGTGAGCTCCGTCTCCGGCGTTGATGACGCTGGCGCGCACCCAGTTCGCCAGCTGGTGAGGGGCCCCCGAGGAGCCGTGACGGACCACGATCGCGTCGACGCCCATAGCTTCGAGCGTCCATGCGGTGTCCTTGAAGCTCTCCCCCTTAGCCACGGACGATTTCGAGTCCGCCGAGAAATTGATCACGTCCGCGGACAATCGTTTCGCGGCGAGCTCGAACGAGATCCTGGTCCTGGTCGAGGCCTCGTAGAAGAGGTTGCAGACGGTGCGGCCGCGCAGCGTCGGCAACTTCTTGATCGGACGATCCGTCACTTGCCGCAAGGAACTCGCGGTGTCCAGGATCGTCGTGATGTCGTCGGCCGACAGCTGATCCATCGAGAGCAGGTGTTTGATCATGGCGCCTCCGTGTATCCGCCGATCAAGACGGCGTCGTCCCCATCGATCTCCGCGACGTGCACCTTCACGACCTCGCTGCCGGCGGTCGGAAGGTTCTTGCCGACGAAATCGGCCCGGATCGGTAGTTCGCGATGGCCTCTGTCGACGAGTACGGCCAGCCGGATGGCGCGGGGTCGGCCGAGGTCGAGCAGAGCGTCGAACGCGGCACGGATCGTGCGACCCGTGTAGAGGACGTCGTCGACCAGCACCACGACCCGTCCGTCGATGTCGCCGGGGATGGTGGTCGATTCCAGACCGCGCGGCCGCCGCAGTGCGACGTCGTCCCGATACAGGGTGACGTCCAGTGCCCCCGACGGCAGGTCGACGCCCTCGAAGGACGCGATCGAGGAGGCGATGCGGTCGGCGAGGGGCGCTCCTCGGGTCCGAATGCCGACGAGCACGAGGTCGTCGGTTCCCCGGTTGCGCTCGACGATCTCGTGGGAGATGCGCAGCAGCGCTCGTCGGATCTCGTCCGGCTCCATGACGCGGGATTTGAGGACGAAGGTGGGCTCTCCGGCGGCCCTGGCCATCAAAAAACGCCTTCCCGGAACGGGAAAGCGCACGCGAACGACATCCGAACACCCCTTTCCGACCTCACGGGGTCGAGTTAAAAGGACTCTTCGGACGAGACCTTACTACGCGGGATACCCCCCAACAACGGAACCGACCGAGTAGCGATCACCACGAGGGCCGCGAGCAACACCATCCGGATGACGGTGGCCGACGCCGGCGGGAGCAGCACGGCGAACGCCACCACGAAGAACCCCACCCCCATGGCGATCCGCAGTGCGGCGCCGGCCCGGGGCCACAACAGCGCGATACCGACCAGTGCGAGAGCTTCACCGGCGAGCCAGTAGTAGTTGAACAGAAGGGGGTCGGTGACCAGCCGGGCGAGCACGATGCCGAGCGGTGCCGCCCAGACCACGTGCTCGCGCCCCCGCAGCCGGAGCACGATCGCGGCCCCGAGCGCTACGACGATGGCGCCCTGGGTCACCCGCATCGGCCACGTGAAGTTCGTCCCCGGTGCCAGCACCAACGCGACGGGAGAAGACGGCATGACCCGCCAGTCGAATCCGAACGTAGTGGCGTTTCCCGCAAACAGGAACGGGAGATACGCGGCCACGAGACCGGCCAGCGCCATCGCGACGCCGTACACCGCAGCGCGCGGCCTGCGGGCAAGCAGGATCAATGGAAGCCCGAGGATCCCCCAGAGTTTGAGGCCGGCCGCGATCGCGATCCAGACCCCGGACCGAAGGCCCCGCCGATCGACCGCATCGCGGGCCGCGAGGATCCAGAGCAACGGGATGACCGTTTCGGAGGGGTGGCCCGAGACGACCGTGAAGAAACCCATCCCTCCCGCGATCGTCCCGATTCCCACGGCCAGCGTCACGAGCGGGTCGGGCGTCTCGTCCCGGTCGCGGTACAGGAGGCCGACGACCAGCATCAGGCCGACCGCTATGGCCACGTAGACCACGACGCTGAACAGCAGCGAGAGCCGGAGCGACGTCAGCCGGTGGAGCAATCCGAGGACGCCGGAAAGCACGAGCGTCAGGGGCCCCACCTGGATCCAGGGATCGGAGAAGACGCGGGACCACTGTCCCGAGACGAGGTCGGCGCCGGCCTGGGTGAACTGGGCGAAGTCGGAATGAGAGAACGTGCGGGACAACCCGTCGACGATGCCGTCGGCAACGGCCAGCACGGCAACGATCCCGTAGCGGTACCGCGCGAGGGCCCGAAGAAGCATCAGGCCTCGGTGCCGTGCGTCTCCGCGATCCGCCCGAGCAAACCGTTCACGAAACGCCCGGAGTCGTCGGTGGACAACGACTTCACCAGCTCGACCGCTTCGTTGATCGCCACCGGGACGGGCACGTCGGCTCCCCACATCAGCTCGAACAGCGCGATCCGGATCACGTTGCGGTCGACCACCGGCATCCGTTCGATCGTCCAATGATCCGCGTACGCCACGATCAACCGATCGATCTCGGCGTGATGTTCCTGGACCCCTCCGACCAGGTAACGCGCGTACTCGATGGCATCGGGCGACGGGCCGACATCGGGATCGCCGTCCCGTTCGTCGCTGCCGCCGTCAACCCAACCCTGTTCGACTCGCGCCGAAAAGGCGTCGTTCGGCAACAGATCACGGATCTCGGCCTCATAGAGAACGTCGAGCGCGAGACGGCGCGCCGCGCTCCGGGGCTTCACGCTCGGGACAGGTACTCGCCCGTGCGCGTATCCACCTTGATGCGGTCGCCCTTGTCGAGGAACAGAGGGACCTGCACGACGGCATCGGTCTCCACCGTCGCGGGCTTGAGAGCGCCGGATACGCGATCGCCCTTCATACCGGGCTCGGTGTCGACGATCTCGACCTCGACGCTGACCGGCATCTCCGCCCCCACGGGCGTGCCCTCGTACGTCGGGACCACACACACGGTCCCGTCCTTGAGGAACTTCCTACCCTCGCCGAGGAGATCGGGATCGATGTGAACCTGGTCGAAGGTCTCGTTGTCCATGAACACGAGGCCGGCGTCTTCCGCATAGAGGAACTGCATCTCGCGCTTGTCGAGGACGGCGAGGTTGACCTTCTCGTCCGCCCGGAAGGTCCGGTCGATGACCGCGCCCGAGCGGATGTTCTTGAGCTTGGTCTTGACGAACGCCTGGCCTTTGCCGGGTTTAACGTGCTGATAGTTGACGATGGTGAAGAGATTCCCGTCCAGATCGAGGGTCTGGCCGGGTC
>DASSMG010000019.1:0-13485 GCA_035688995.1 Actinomycetota bacterium | reverse complement strand
GTCGAGGTCTTCGGAACCCACGGCTTCGTGTTGGACGGCCCCCAGACGCGCAAGGACTACGAGGACGATCTCCCTCCGATCGTGGTCGAGACCCCCTACGAAGGGCAGGAGGTTTCCGGTCCGATCGAGCTCACGGGCACCGCCAACGTCTTCGAGGCGACGGTCTCTTACCGGCTCGTCATCGAGGACGGCCACCGGGGACCGCCCGCGGCGGAAGGCTTCACCACCGCCACCTGTGGGACCGGGTGCCGCGGAACCTTCAAGAAGAAGATCCGAGTGATGGTCACGCACGGCCCGGTGGACGCGACGCTCGAGGTGTTCGAGTCCTCCGCCGAGAACGGCGAACCGCTCCACATGGTGAAGGTGCCGATCACCCTCGTCCCCTAGACGGCGAACCGACGCGAAGAAACGATCGGAAAGCGAACGTTTCTTTGCATGCTTCGGAGACCGGGGTGCGTTAGTGGAGCTTCAGGTGCATCGTGTAGTCCGCGTCCTGCTCGTTCCCGGCTCCCTCGGTGTCGGCCCATCGCCCGAACATGTCGATGTACAGATGGCCCGGCCGTGACGGAAGCTCGAACGTGACTTCGTACGCGATCGAACCGTCGATGGTCGTGGGAGCTACGTCGTACCGGATCCTCCTACCGTCACCCATCGGATAGCCGTTCTCGTCCACCGATCGCCAGCGCGTGAGGTGGAGCTTGTCGGCCGCGGTGGTCTTGTAGATCGTGATGGTCGCGGTCTTCCCGGCCTTGGCTCGTTCCGCCCGCGGGAAACTCCACACCGCATCGGCACAGATCGTCGAGAAGAACCCGGGCTCGTCGGCGGCCGAGGTCCAGCAGTAGGTGCCGAGGCGGGCGCGCTGTTCGGCGTGACCGGAGCGGAGGACGACCCGAGGGGGCTTGTGGTCGTGGGCCGAGGCGGACTCGGCGATCAAAGCAAGCAGAACGAGGATGCCGACGGTTCCGAGGACGATGCGACGAAGAGGGCTCATGAAGTTTCGACGCCCTCACACCGCTCGATGTTCCTCACACCTCCATGATGACGGGAACGATCATCGGGCGCCGCCGGGTCCTCTCCCAAACGAACTCACCAAGCGCGCGGCGGCACGCTCGTTTCAGGACGGTCCAGTCGGTCACGTCGTCGGGCTGTTCCAGAGCCTCGAGCGCGTCGGCAACACGGTCGGCGGCCTCGTCGAGGAAATCGCGTGATTCCTGTTCGAACACGAACCCACGGGAGATGAGGTCGGGACCTGCGAGCACCTCACCCGAGTGTGCATCGATGGTCACCACGCACAGGACGAACCCGTCCCCGGCCAAGAGGCGCCGGTCGCGCAACACGACGGGCCCGACATCGCCAACTCCGAGACCGTCGACGAAGACCATGCTGAGGTCGAGGTGCTCCGTCTTGCGCACCGCTCCACCCCCGAACTCCAACACGTCGCCGTCTTCGACGATCGTGATCCGGGAACGGTCGATGCCGGCCCCCTCCGCGAGACGCGCGTGCATCACCATGTGGCGGTACTCCCCGTGGACCGGGACGAAGTGACGGGGACGAACGGCCCGCAGCAGCTCGACGAGCTCTTCGGTCCCGCCGTGGCCCGACACGTGGACCCCGTCGGCCTCGCCGTGATACACGTCGGCGCCGACGCGATAGAGCGAGTTGATGATCCGGAAGACCGCGGACTCGTTGCCGGGGATGGCGCTCGCCGACAGGATCACGGTGTCCCCGCGCTCGACGGTGAAGAGCTTGTGCTCGCCCGATGCGATCAGCGAGAGAGCGGACAGCGGTTCGCCTTGAGAACCGGTGCAGATGACCACGGTCTTTTCGGGAGGGAAGCGATCGATCTCGCCGATGTCGATGATCGATTCGTCACGAACCTTCACGTGGCCGAGCTCGCGCCCGACCTGCACGTTCGCGACCATGGACCTACCGACGAACGCGACGAGGCGCTCCGATGCCTCGGCGGCATCGCACAACTGCTGCACGCGGTGGAGATTCGATGCGAAGCAGGCGACGATGATGCGGCCTTCGGTGCGAGCGAAGATCTCACGGAGTCGCGAGCCGACCAACCCCTCCGAACCGGTTCGCCCCGGATGATCGGCGTTCGTCGAATCGGCCAGTAGGACGTCCACTCCCTCGTCACCGAGCCTCCGGAACGTATCGAGATCGGTGCGGCGACCGTCGATCGGCGAGTCGTCCAACTTGAAGTCACCCGTGTAGATGACGCGGCCCCCGATGCTGTCCACCGCAACGGCGATCGCGTCCGGGATCGAGTGGCTCACCGCGATACAGGTCACCCGGAAGGGGCCGATGTCGACGACGTCGGGGGCCGCGATCTCGACGAAGCGGGGTTCGATCCGCCACTCGTCCAACCGCTTCCGCGCCAACCCGAGGGTCAACGGTGTTCCGTACACCGGCACGTCGATCTCTTTGAGCAACCATGTCAAGGCGCCGACGTGGTCTTCGTGCCCGTGCGTGAGAACGATCGCCTCGCACCTGTCGGCGCGTTCGACCAGGTACGAGAAGTCGGGCAGCACGAGATCGACGCCGAGCATCTCCTCGGTAGGGAACGACAGGCCGGCATCCACGATCAGGATGCGGCCGTCCGCTTCGATCGCGAGCATGTTCCGCCCGATCTCCCCGGCGCCCCCGAGGAAGATGATCCGTGTTGCGTCGCTCAAGGGAGCTACAGGATCCCTGCGACTTCGAGGGCCGAACCGATCGCGGCGGCCTCGTCAGGCGTTGCGTCGACGAGCGGAAGACGCGGCGGACCGACCTCGATTCCGATCATGTTCAGTGCCGCCTTCACGGGTATCGGACTCGCGGTGAGCGTCATGATCGTGGCGAACAACGGTTGGAGCGACAAAAAGATCCGCTGCGCTTCGCTCACCTTGCCGTCGGCCCACGCAGAGAAGATCTGCTTGATCTGGGGTCCGACCAGATGGGAGCACACCGAAACGATGCCCACGGCGCCCGCCGCAAGATGCGGGAGCAGCAACGGGTCGTCCCCCGAGTAGATCTCGAAGTCTTCGAGACCCCGCGCGTCCAGCTCACCGCGCAGCTTGGCTGTCTCGCCGGCATCCCCCACTGCATCCTTGACCGCAACGATCTGGTCGTGCTCGGCGAGCGTCAACATCGTCGGTCGTTCGATCCGGCGCGACGTCCGACCCGGGATGTCGTAGAGCATGAGCGGGACGGGGCTCGCATCCGCGATCGCGGAGAAATGGGCGATGAGACCGTTCTGGGGAGGCTTCGAGTAATAGGGAGTGACCACGAGACAGGCGTCCACTCCACGGGCCGCCGCCTCCGTCGTGAGCTCGATCGATTCCGCGGTGTTGTAGGTGCCGGTGCCGGCGATCACCTTGGCGCGCCCATTCGCCTGCGCCACGACCGTCTCGAACAGGGACATCTTCTCTTCGTGCGAGAGCGTCGGTGATTCGCCCGTCGTACCGCAGACGACGAGACCCTCGCTCCCGTGTTCGATGAGATGGTCGGTAAGCGAGCGCGCTCCGTCCAGATCGAGCGAGCCATCCTGGTGGAACGGGGTCACCATCGCGGTGAGTACTTCGCCGAAACGCGGTTCCATCACGACCTCCTTTCTCACAGGCTAACGCGCCGGTCCAGCGCGTTGCCGATCGACGCCAAACTGCTAGCCGGTTCGGCGCACGTGCGTCTCGAGACGCACCCCTTTCGCTCGTCCGGGATGAGACCCCTCGTAGACGAGGATCGCGTTCCCGTAGAAGCCGGCATCGGCGGGCATCTCGACCCGGAAGGTGATCGTCCGGGAATCGCCCTCACGGATCCCGTCGAAAGTGAAGACCACTCGGTCGGGGGATGTGCCGTTCGGAGACGGCGTGATGTCGGTGATGGCCCCCGGCTCCCGCTTCGCCGCGACGTCGATCAAGGGCGGGGGCAGTCGGGGATCGCCCAAGCGGGAGAAAGCGACGACGACCGAGTCCATGTCCTCGGGGCCCGGGTTGGACACCGTGATCGTGAGTTCCTGAACCGTTCCCGCGGGGGCAGGATCGGGGAAATCGAGAGTCAGTTCCGGCTTACCTCCGGCATCGGTGACGTCGGGGTCGGGCCCGTAGCACCCCGCCAACAGAACCGACACGAGTCCGAGCGCGGCCAGCGCCCTGACGGATCTCACAGGTCGAGCAGGTTCTCCAGGCCGACGGTGAGCCCGGGATGCTCCGCCACCTTCTCGATCGCGAGGATCACCCCCGGCATGAACGAGACCCTGTCGATCGAGTCGTGCTTGATCGTCAGCGTCTCTCCGGGTGCTCCGAAGATCACTTCCTGGTGAGCAACGAGGCCCGGGAGCCGAACGGAGTGGATCGTGACGTTGCCGTGAGCCGTTCCCCCGGATCCGTCGCCCGCCGGGTCGGCGTCGCCCATGAGCGCAGCGGTTCTCTTGGCGGTGCCGGAAGGAGCATCGAGTTTCCGCTCGTGATGTCGCTCGATGATCTCGGCGTGGTCGTAGTACCTCGCTGCCAGGGCCGCGAACTTCATCATCAGAACCGCTCCCAACGCGAAGTTCGGCGCGTAGAACGCGTTCGCGGTTCCGGTCCAGGACCCGATCTCGCCGAGGTCTTCGTCGCTAAGCCCGGTCGTCCCGATGACGACGTGGATCCCGTTGTCGAGGCAGAACCGGACGTTGTCCTTGACGGCATCGGGCACGGTGAAGTCGACCGCGACATCGACACCGGCGTCGATGAGCTTCGCGAGATCGTCGCCGTGCTCGACCCGGGCCACGAGCGCAAGGTCGGCCTGAGCCTCGACCGCGTCGCAAACGGTGGAGCCCATGCGACCGGCGGCCCCGATGACGCCGACGCGGATGCCGGAGTCGTCCATCTATCTAGGCGGCGTAGCGGTCGAACGCGTCCTCGTCGAACGGCCCGACGATGGTCATCTGGAAACTGCCTTTACCGAGCACCTCTGCAGCAACGCGACGAAGGTCGTCCATCGTCACGCCGTCGAAGCGTTCGATGAGCTCGTCGATCGAGAGGATCTCCCCCGTCGTCAGCTGCTGCCGGCCGAGCGAGTTCATGCGGCTTCCGGCGTCCTCGGACGAGAGCACGAGGGCGCCCTTCGCATGTCCCTTGGCGCGCTGCAGTTCCGTTTCCGTCACGCCGTTCTCGACGATCGCGTTGACCTCTTCGTGGATCAGATCGATCACGGTCTCGGCGTTCTGCGGCGTCGTTCCGGCGTAAACCGCGAAGCTGCCGGTATCCGCGTACAGCGAGCGGTACGAGTAGACCGAATAGGCGAGGCCACGCTTCTCGCGGATCTCCTGGAACAGCCGCGACGACATGCCGCCGCCGAGGATCGTGTCGAGGATCGCCAGCGAATGCCGGTCCGGATGCGCCCGCGGCAACGCTTCGGTTCCGATGACGATGTGCGCCTGCTCGGTGGGGCGCTTGAACACGTTCACGCCGCCGTCGGTCACCGGTCGCGGTCCGTTGCGCGAGGTCCGTTCGCTGCCGCTCTCCGAAAACACGCTCTGAACGCGTGCCACGAGATCGTCGTGGTCGAGATGACCTGCCGCAGCCACGACGAGATTCGGGGGTGCGTAACGGTCCTGCCAGTACCCCACGACCTCATCGCGCTTCACGGCACCGACGGTCTCGTTGAATCCGAGGACCGGACGGCCGAGAGGGTGTCTCTGCCACATCGACCGATAGAACAGGTCGTGCACGAGCTCGTCGGGAGCGTCGTCGTGCATCGCGATCTCTTCGAGGATCACCTTGCGCTCGAACTCGAGCTCCTCGGGATCGACGGTCGAGTTCCGCACCATGTCGGAGAGCGTGTCGAACGCCATCGGGAGATCGTCGTCGAGTACACGCGCGTAGTAGCACGTGTACTCCTTGCCGGTGAAGGCGTTGACGTCACCGCCGACGGCATCGAATGCGTCGGCGATGTCCTTCGCCGATCGGGTCGGCGTTCCCTTGAACAACAGGTGTTCGAGGAAGTGGGACGTCCCGGCGATCTCGTCGTTCTCGTCGCGCGAGCCGACGTCCCACCAGAGACCCACCGATACGGATCGGACCTCATCCATCGACTCGGTGACGACGGTCGCCCCCGAGTCGAGGATCGTTCGGTTGAAGCGAGCCACTCCCTAGATGTCCTCGTGGCGGGGCGCACGTTCCCGTCTCGGGCCGCGGTCGCCACCTCGGTCTCCCCCGCCCTCGCGACGCGGGCCGCGATCGCGGGAGCCACGGTCTCGAGACCCGCCGCTCCGGCCGCCTCCGCCCTTCGCCATCTCGCGCGCTTCCTCGATCGTCTTGCCCTGCGCCACCTGGCGCTCGAGCCATGCGATCGGCGTCAGCGAGATCTTGCCCTGGCGATCGACGTCGGTGACCTCGACCTCGATGTGGTCCCCTGTGTTCACCGCGTCCTCGACGCGCTCGATGCGGCCCTCGCCGAGCTTGCTGATGTGCACCAGACCGTCACGGCCCGGAGCGATGTTCACGAAGGCGCCGAACGTGGTCGTCTTCACGACCGTCCCGCCGATCCGCTCGCCGATCTCCGGCATCTTCGGGTTCGCGATCTGATCGATCAGGTCACGTGCCCGCTCGGCAGACTCCTGGTCCGTCGACCCGATGCGGATCGTGCCGTCGTCGTCGATGTCGATCTCGACACCGGTCGTAGAGGTGATCATGTTGATGTTCTTGCCCTTCGGGCCGATGACCTCACCGATCTTGTCGACCGGCACCGTCGTGGTGATGACCCGCGGAGCGTGCTCGGCAAGCTGCGACCGGGGCGACTCGAGCGACTCGTTCATCTTGGAGATGATGTGGAGCCGCGCCTCTCGGGCTTGACGCAGAGCGTTGCGGAGAACGTCTGCAGGAACGCCCGAGATCTTCGTGTCGAGTTGTAGTGCGGTCACGACATCCTCGGTGCCCGCAACCTTGAAGTCCATGTCGCCGAACGCGTCCTCGTCTCCGAGGATGTCCGTAAGCGGGACGAACTTGCCGTCGTCGTGGACGAGGCCCATCGCGACGCCTCCGCAGTGCTTGCCGCCACGAAGCGGTACCCCTGCGTCCATCAACGACAGCGACGAGCCGCAGACACTTCCCATCGACGTCGAACCGTTCGACGAGAGCACCTCGCTGACCACGCGGATCGCATAGGGGAACTCGTCCTTCGGTGGGATCAACGGAAGGATCGCCTTCTCTGCCAGCGCGCCGTGACCGATCTCACGTCGCTTCGGCCCCCGCATGAAACCGGCTTCGCCGGTGGAGTACGGCGGGAAGTTGTAGTGGTGCATGTAGCGCTTCGTCTCGTCGAGCGAGAGGTCGTCGACCATCTGCTCCAAGCGGGCCATGCCGATCGTGGAGATCGACAGGACCTGCGTCTCACCACGCGTGAAGAGGCCCGATCCGTGCACCCGCGGGATGACTCCTACCTGGGTCCAGATCGGACGGACCTCGTCGGTCTTGCGTCCGTCGAGGCGCACGTTCTCGTCGAGGATGCGACGCCGAACGAGCTTCTTCGTGAGCGACCTGAGTGCCGCCTTGATCGCCTTCTCCTGCTCGGGGAAGCGCTCCGCGAGCTGCTCTCCGATCTCCGTCTCGACGTCGGCGATCGTCGCGCGTCGTTGCTGTTTCTCGGTGATCGCGATCGCTTCGCGCAGCCTGGGCTCGGCCATCTCGGCGACCGCGTTGTAGACGTCCTCCGAGTAGTCGACGAACAACGGGTAATCGCTGTCCGGACCGCCGGCGGTGCCCTTGTCCTTGCCCGCCTGCTCGCGGAGCTCGTTCTGCAGATTGATCGACTCGGCGATGAACTGCTTGCTGAACTCGATGCCCTCGGCCATCAACTCTTCGTCGGGGGCCTGTGCTCCGTCCGCGATGAGATCGAACACGTGCTCGGACGCACCGGCTTCGATCATCATGATGTCGACCTCGCCGTTCGCGTTGACTCGCCCGGCGACCTCGAGACCGATCGTCTCTTCGTCCTGCTCCTGGTACGTGGGATGCGCGACCCACTGGCCGTCGATGTGGCTGATGCGCACGCACCCGACGGGGCCCTCGAACGGGATGTCGGAGACGTGTAGCGCCGCCGACGCCGCGTTGACCGCGAGGATGTCGACCGGGTTCTGGTTGTCGACAGACAGGACCGTCACGACGACGTGAACCTCGTGACGGAAGCCATCGGGGAACGACGGGCGCAACGGGCGGTCGATCAGGCGTGCGTTGAGGATCGCCTTCTCGCCGGCGCGGCCCTCGCGACGGAAGAACCCGCCGGGGATCTTCCCCGCCGCGTACATACGCTCTTCGACATCGACGGTGAGTGGGAAGAAGTCCGCGTCGCCTCTCGGAGCGGACGATGTTGCGGTGGCGAGCACGGTGGTCTCGCCGGATTGTGCGATGACGGCGCCGTTCGCGAGACCCGCGACGCGACCCGTTTCGATCCTGAATACCTTGTCGCCGATCTTTCTCTCGACGACTTTCGGCTCTGCAGCCATTTGTTACCTCCTGCGTCTCGTTCCGGCGCGCCCATGCACGCTCGGAGTGGTGACGGAGAGGAGCCGGCCGGGCCGATTGTCAGTGGAAACCTCACCTTTTTACGCGGCTACGTGTACCCCGTACGGTTACTCAGTTACGAAAGGTGGGGTTGCGACTGATAACCGACCGAACGGCGGCCCCCTCCAGCTTCATGTCCTAAAGGTCTAAGGGCCCGCCCCCTTCTTTTATCGGCGGAGACCGAGCTTCGCGATGAGGCTTCGGTAACGCTCGATGTCCTCGCGACGGAGGTATTCGAGCAGACGGCGGCGGCGGCCGACCATGCGCAGCAGGCCCCGCCGGGAGTGGTGGTCCTTCGGATGGGTCTTCAGGTGCTCGGTCAGTTCCGAGATACGACGCGACAGGATCGCCACCTGGACCTCGGGCGATCCGGTGTCCCCGGGCCGCGCCGCGTTATCGGCGATGATCTGAGCCTTCTCGTCCTTGAGCAGAGCCATAGTGGTGCCTGGGAATCCCTTCCGTAGGAGGTGCTCCCGCTCGATAGTGCCGCGGGAACCGCACAAGGGTATCAGAGGCCGCGGCGGTGGTCACCGCCCTCGAGGAGCCGGGTTCCGGCCCCCGGGGTGAGTGACAATCGGCCCGTGCCGATCGTGAGGGACCACCCCCGTCTCGCGGTCTTCTTCTTCGTCTATTACGCATCGCTGCTCGTCTACGGGGCACTCGCCGGCGAGGCGCAAACCGCCTTCTACGCCCTGTTCCTGGCTATCGCGGCGACGATCGTGACGCTCGTGTACGCACGGGTCCGGCTATCGACGGTCGCGCTCTGGGGACTCGCGCTCTGGGGACTCGGGCACATGGTCGGAGGCCTCGTGCAGATCGGCGGGGACGTGATCTACGAGCATTCGCTCGGGCACGGGCAACTCCGCTTCGACAAGGTCGTGCACTTCTTCGGCTTCGGGTTCGCAACGCTCGCCGCGTTCGAGATCCTGTGCCTGACGATCGCGACGGAAGCCCCGCGCCGTTCGACCGCGATCGCGGCGTTCTTCATCGGGCTCGGGATCGGGGCGATCAACGAGACCGTCGAGTTCCTGATAACGCTGTTGCCGGGAGATTCCAACGTCGGAGGGTTCTCGAACACCGGGTGGGACCTCGTCGCGAACACGCTCGGAGCCGCCACGTTCGCGCTCATCGCCACGCGCCGCGCGGCTCCGCTGACGCGGGCCCACGGGGGGCCCGACGTCCCCGTCCGATAACCGCTAGCGCGACGTCCCGGTTCCTGTCAGATTCACACCATGCTCCTCGATCACGACCGCTGTTATCGCGCCGTCCGAACGAAAGACACACGCTTCGACGGGCGCTTCGTAACCGCCGTGCGGACGACCGGGATCTACTGCCGCCCGAGTTGTCCCGCGGTCACGCCGAAGCGGTCGAACGTGACGTTCTTCCCCACCGCAGCGGCCGCGCAGCTCGCGGGGTTCCGCGCCTGCAAACGTTGCCGTCCCGACGCGACTCCTGGGTCCCCCGAATGGGACCTCCGCACGGACGTCGTCGGACGAGCTATGCGGTTGATAGCGGACGGAGTGATCGACCGTGAGGGGGTGTCGGGACTAGCCGCCCGGCTTCACTACAGCGAGCGGCACCTTCACCGGCAGCTCGTGGCCGAGCTCGGCGCCGGTCCCCAGGCGCTCGCGCGGGCCCAGCGTGCCGAAGCGGCACGGACCCTGATCGAGACCACGGATGTTCCGTTCTCCGACATCGCCTTCGCGGCCGGATTCGCCAGCATCCGACAGTTCAACGACACCGTCCGGTCGGTGTTCGCGGCGACGCCGACGGATCTGCGGCGGCGCCCCGCGCGCGCTACCAAGCCTCGCCCCGGTGCCATGCGTCTCCGCCTCCCGTTCCGATCCCCGTTCGATGCATCCAACGCCGTGACGTTCATCGGTGCGCGCGCCGTGGCCGGGCTCGAGGAATGGGACGGCACCACGTACCGGCGCACGTTGAGGCTTCCTCACGGAAGCGGCATCGTCGAGCTCGAGCCCGCAGCGGACCACGTTGCCTGCACACTGGCTCTGACCGACCTGCGAGATCTGACTGCGGCCGTCAACCGATGCCGCTCGCTGCTGGACCTCGATGCCGATCCGGTGGGGATCGACGAGGCCCTCGGTGAATCCGCGTTACTTGCGCCGCTCGTCGAACGCCGCCCCGGTATCCGCATCCCGCGCTCCGCCGACGGGTTCGAACTCGCCGTTCGAGCGATCCTCGGTCAGCAGATCTCGGTCGCCGGAGCCCGAACGATGGCTTCGCGACTCGTGGCCGCGTACGGCACCGAACTCGACGAACCGGCAGGAACGCTGACGCATACGTGGCCCAGCCCGGAGACGATCGCCGGGGCAAGCCTCGACGAGTTGCGTATGCCGGCGACCCGCAAGAACGCGCTGCGCGCTCTGGCTGGTGCGGTCGCTTCCGAGGAGATCGATCTCGCTCCGGGAAGCGACCGAGCCGAGGTCGAGGCCGCACTTCTTGCGCTTCCCGGTGTCGGCCCATGGACCGCCTCGTACGTCGCGATGCGCGCGCTGGGAGATCCCGATGCGTTCCTGCCCTCGGATCTCGGAGTGCGCCGCGGTCTCGAACGCCTCG
The DNA here is from genome assembly GCA_035688995.1 of Actinomycetota bacterium. Lineage (GTDB taxonomy): Bacteria > Actinomycetota > CADDZG01 > CADDZG01 > WHSQ01 > DASSMG01. The sequence continues at coordinate 2,380 of DASSMG010000019.1, read as the reverse complement.
GACTGGACGCTCGACCGAAGAACGCGCTTGCAGTCGCAGATGGGTGGCGTCCGTGGCGGTCCTACGCCGTGATGCACCTATGGAACAGCCTCAGCGACCCACCGGTGGAACAACGAGCCCAGAAAAGGAGAGCGTCATGACCGTTACTTCGTGGACCACATTCCCGAGCCCGATCGGCGACATCGTCGTCGGTGGCGACGAGACCGGCATCGCGATGCTGGGTCGCTATGCGACTCCCCCAGAGGGAACCCGCGTCGAGGTCGACGACATCGCGGTGTTCGCCGAGGCCAAACGTCAACTGGACGCGTACTTCGAGGGGTCGCTGTTCGACTTCGACCTGCCGCTCGCCCCGGCCGGGACACCGTTCCAACACAAGGTGTGGAGCGCGCTCCGCACGATCCCCTACGGACGGACCGCCACGTACGGCCAGATCGCGGCACAGGTCGGCGCCCCGACGGCGGCGCGCGCGGTTGGAGCGGCCAACGGGCGCAATCCGATCGCGATCGTCGTGCCGTGCCATCGGGTCATCGGAGCGAACGGCACCCTCACGGGGTATGCGGGTGGTCTCGACATGAAGCGCCAACTCCTGAGCCACGAAGGGAAGTTCGCCAAAGTCCCTTCTGCGTAGCGCGCTCCCGCGCTAGCGTCGGAGGATCGCCACTCGCCTGCGTCGTTACGCCGCGCCCGGGATCCTCGCGACCCTCCTGTTCGTCGCGCTCACGCCGGCCGCGGCACAGGCGAAGAGCTTCACGCTCCCGAGAGCGGACGTGCACGTCACCGTCGAGCGCGACGGGTCGGTCACCGTCACCGAGGATCTGACCTACGCGTTCGACGGGCCCTTCACGGGCGGTTACCGGGACGTCCCGGTGAGGCCGGGCGAGTCGATCACGAACATCTCCGTGTCCGAGAACGGACGCGCCTACTCGCCGGGGGCATCGGCGGAGCTCGGTAGCAGCGGTGCCCCCGACACGTTCGGGACCGCAGACATCGACAACGCGATGCGCATCGTGTGGCATTACCAGGCGTTCAACGAGACCCGGACGTTCACCGTTTCCTACACGTTCACGGGCCTCACTCAGATCTACGACGACGTCGGAGACGTGACGCTGCAGGTCTGGGGGGACGAGTGGGACTCGTCTCTGGAACGCCTCACCGCATCCATATCGGTCCCGAAGGCGCCGGCAACGCCATCGATCGTCGACCCTCCGGTACGGGTCTGGGGTCATTCGACGGTCGCCGGCTATACGAAGCTCCGCAAGGACGGTCGCGGTGCGAACCTGGTGGCCACGGGCATCCCTCCCAATACGTTCGTCGAGATGCGGGTGACGTTCCCGCGCGAGGCGCTTCGTAGCACCGGCGGAGGGGTCGTTCACGACGGCGAGGGCCTGCCGAAGATCGTGGCGCAGGAGCGCGTGATCGCCGCGGAACAGGATCGCAACCTGCGGCGCGACGACTTCGTGAGGAACCACGCGCTCGTCCTCATGCTCCTCGGCCTGCTCTTCTCGTTCCTCCCCGCGGTGGGCATCGGGATCGTGATCTGGGCCCGTTACGGACGCGAGCCCAAGGTCGCGTCGCCGGTACAGGGCTTCGTGATGGAACCCCCGACCAACGATCCCCCGGCGATGATCACCGCACTGCTGGCGCCGGGCTACCAACGCGCGACCGGCGACACGTTCACCGCGACTTTGTTCGATCTGATCCGGCGCCGCTATCTGGACGCGGTCCCCTACCAGACCGTGAAGAAGACGTGGGGTGGCTTGAAAGAGCAAGACGTGACGGATCTCGCGATGCACGTGAGGGACAAGGATCCATCCGATCTCCTCGAATTCGAGAAAGAGGTCCACACGACGATCGTTCATGCGACCCAGGGCAAGGAACACATCCTGCTGTCCGAACTCAAGGACGAGTTCAAGGGTGACCCGGCTTATTACTCGAAGCGATTCTCGGGTTTCACGAGCGACGTAAAGGCGCAACTTCAGCAGAAGGGCTGGTGGGTTGCGTCCGGTCGCAAGGTGGCGGGACTCACGACGATGGCCCTCTGGATCGCGGCGATCGTCTTCCTCCTCTTCGGCGGACGGCTGCTCGGATGGGACCCGAACCAGTCGTATCTGTGGCAGGGCGTGCTGCAGATCGGAGTCGCGCTGATGCTGTTCGCCAACGCGATCGTGCTCACCGGGTTCCTCATCGCGCGACGCGGATGGGAGCGGCGTTCCCGGGAGGGGGCCGAGCTCGCCGACAAGTGGAGCGCGTTCAAGAAGTTCCTCGGTGATTTCGCAGGCATGAAGGAAGCGCCGCCCGCATCGATCGCGATCTGGGAACAGGTCCTCTGCTACGGCATCGCGTTCGGCATCGCCGACCGCGTCCTCGCCGCGGCGCAGCT
>DASSMG010000018.1:0-9701 GCA_035688995.1 Actinomycetota bacterium | reverse complement strand
GCCCATCGCGGATCTCGGGCGCGAACGGGGGTGTCGTCCACGCATCGATGGGGTCGGCGGACTGAACGTCGTAGTGGCCGTAGATCAACACGGTCGGCGCATCTGGGTTCGACGACTTCAACTCACCGACCACAAGCGGGTTGCCGAGATCGGTCACGACATCGGCACTTCCCCCGGCGGAGGTGATCTTCGCCTGCACCCACTCGGCCGCGGCCAGCAGATCGGCCGGGTCTCCGCCACCCGAGGAGATCGACGGGATGCGCAGGTAGTCGAAGAGCTCCGCTAGGAGCCGTTCCGAGGGCTGCAGCGATACGTCCGTCACGGGGGCAGTGTAGCCAGCAGCGTCGTCGCGACGGTCACCGAAGCGAGCGACCGGCGAGCGCGGCACCGAGTCGACGGACCGCGCCCCCGAGCTTGAAACCGTCCGCGGCTTCGTAGAGCGCGGCGTCGGGCTCCTCGCGCGGGCGGATCAGGTCGACATCCGGTATCGGGAGATCGGTCGGGATCGCCACGACGCGCGCGGCGCGCTTCACGTAGTCGAGGTCCCGGCGCACCTTGCCGAGAGCCGTACCGGGTTCGGTGCCTTCGGCCGCTTCGATCAGAGCATCGAGGCTCCCGAAGCGGGAGATCAGCGACGCGGCAAGCTTCTCGCCGATGCCTCGCACCCCCGGCAGTCCGTCCGACGGATCCCCGCGCAGGACGGCGAAATCCGAATAGGCACGACCCGGGATGCCGTAGCGCGCTTCGATGTAAGCCTCGTTCACGACATCGACCTGGCTGACTCCCCGCCGCGGGAACAACACGGTGACGTTGGGATCGCGCACGAGTTGGAACAGATCCCGATCGCCCGACACGATCGCCACTCGCCCCGGAGCGCGGGCCGCCAGGGTGCCGATGACGTCCTCGGCTTCATGACCGGCGTGCCCGACGAGCGGTATGCCGCATCCGTCGAGCAACATCCCAAGGATCGGAAGTTGCGGAGCGAGCCGGACCTCTGCCGCCTCCTGCGCGCTACCCGTCTCGGCGCGGAAGGACTTGTAGCTGGGAACGAGGTCGACGCGCCATTGCGGTCGCCAATCCTCGTCGGTGGCGCAGCAGATGAAGTCCGGGTCGTGGTCGGAAACCAAGCGCGCCAGCATCCCGAGGAATCCGTACACCGCATTCACCGGGGTCCCGTCGGGTGCGGCGATCGAGTCCGGCGTGGAGAACAGCGCGCGGAACACGAGGCTCGCGGTGTCGATCAGAAGGGTTAGCGGCACCGCCTCAGCAGTGGTGCTGACGTCCGCTCCCGCTCCCCTGCCCCGGGTTGCCGGCGCAATCGCGTCCGTGCTCCGGATTGGGATCGGAGGTTGGGGTCGGGTTCGTTGCCGCCGGCGAATGCTCGGCCCATCCCGGAGGCGTGCCGTGCGGGTTGCCGTGGTCCGGGTGTTTCACGTGCCCGGGAGCGGTCCCACTGGAACCGGGGGCAGTGGTGCCGCCACCGTTGCCGTTGCCGTTGCCGCCACCACCGTTCCCGTTCCCGCCGCCGTTGCCGTTGCCGTTGCCGTTGCCACCGCCGTTGCCGTTGTTCCCTCCCGGGGCAGGCGGCGGGTTCCCGGCGGTCGGCGGTTGCTGGGTGATGCGCTTGCCGAGCACCGTCGGCTCCGGCTGCGGCAGCGTCTGCGACGTCGTCCCCGCGGCGGGGGCCTGCGGCGCGACGTTCGGCGTCTGAGGCGGGGCAGGAGCATGGTCGTGAGAGTCGCCCCCGCCGGAGCCGCCGTTGCCGGACCCGTTCCCCGGGCCGGCTGCGACCCCCGTCCCTGCCGGCGTCACCCCCAGGATCACCGGAGCCGGCAAGAACGCGGTGGCCATCGAGACGGCGATCGCGGCTCCGACGCCGACCACGGTGCTCGTCCGGCGGCGTAGCCACGAACCGAGTCGCGCGAACACCTGCAGCGGGAGAAGAGCGACCACACCGGTCAGCAAGAGTCCGCCGCGTTTCGCGAGTGCGTCGACGAACGCCTCGACCACCCGCGGGTCGAGCTGATGGCCACGTTCCTCGATCAGGATCTCGACCGCACGCCGGTGACTGGTCTTGGCTCGATAGGTACGCGTGGATGTGAGCGCGTCGTAGGTATCGGCGACAGCGATGATGCGAGCCGCGATCGGGATCTCCTCGGCGACGCGGCCGTCCGGGTAGCCACGGCCGTCCCACCGCTCGTGGTGATGACGGACCGCGGCGGTGATCTCGTCGTTGCCCAATGGGGCAACGAGTCGTGCGCCCTCGATCGTGTGCGATTTCATCACGGCGAACTCGGCCGGAGTCAGCCGCTCGGGCTTCCTGAGGATGTCGTCCGGCACCACGATCTTGCCCACGTCGTGGGCGGCGGCGGCTTTCCTCGTCAGGTCGATCACGTGGGGTGGAAGATCGAGTTCGACTGCGATCTCGTATGCGTGGCGCTCCACCCGTTCGGTGTGGCCTTTCGTATAGGCATCCTTGGCCTCGAGGGCGTCGACGAGGGCGCGGAACAGCGCTATCTGCTTGGTCGGTTCGAGGGGTTGAACGCGCACCCGGTGACCGACCTCGTCGATGCCCAACTCGCCGGCCGTCGCACGGAGCTCGGCTTCGGCGCGACGACGCCGGTACCAGCTCCACAACATGAGTTCGCCGACCTCGATGCTGGATGCCGCGGGGTGCTTCGCCCACATCGCCGAGCCGACCATCGACGCAGCAAGTGCCAGCAGCGTCCCGATGAGCGCGACGGCGAGCGGCGAGGGATCCCAGGGACCCACCATCAGTCCGACGACGACCGCGACCGGAAGCACCACCATCCCGAGCGTGGCCGCCCACGCATGTTGGAGATATGGGGCGATCGGGGCGCGCACCGGTTCGTCCAGACGGACGACCTTGTGATTGTTCACGGAGTTGAACCTCTCAGAAAAAGGAAGAGATTGTAAGGGCCGGTCGGCTTTTCCCCGGCCCCCATCCTTTCCCGGGCAGACCTTCGCCCTCACTCAGAGAGGAGATCGATCTCCAAACCACCGCATTTCGGGAGACCCGTGACGACCAGGCCGGTCAGCGAGGCTCGCTGAGCTCCTCCCAGGTGATCTTGGCGCCCTGATGTCCCGTACGCGCGACCCACGTCGTGGCCAGCGCGCCGGAAACGATGATGGCGAGCGTCAAGACCGTGGCCAGTTGCCCGGCGAACGGAGGAAGCGATCGGCTGGTCGCCGACGCCTTGGCGCGCCGTTCGACGAACAGGTCGTAAGCGGCGACGGCCAGGGTGATGAAGAAGAACACCGCGATGAGGGTTCGGGTCGCCTCGCCGAGGCTCGCGTGCATCTCGAGCCCGCGACTCTCTCCCACCGATTCCTCCAACGCCTCGCCACTACCGACCGCCAGTTGAGCGCCGCCGAGAGCCATGCCGGTCAGCACCACCGTTGCCCAGAGGAAGGGCCGGCGCCAACTGGGGCGCAGCATGAACAACGCGGTGATCACCGCGAGCGGCGTCAAGACAACCGGCGCATGAACGAACAGCGGATGGGCCGGAACACCGAAGAACGACTGGATCTCCATGTGGGCCTCCCGGATCTGGGGTCTTTTCCGCGGAAGGATGTCGCACCCTTCCTAAGAGCACGATGAGAAAGAGGTATCTCGTTGGACGCGGCCCGGCTATGCGGAGACCGGGCCGGACGGGGTCACGGGCCCGGTTTCGTGACCATCAGCACGATGATGATCACGAGCAGGATCGTGAGCACCGGACCGAAGGTCTGCGTGCGCTTGGCGGTGGCGCCGAACTCGGGCGTCCCGCCCTTCCCTTCCTCGGCGAGCTCGACCAGCTGCTCGACCGCGGGGTTCTGAATGATGAGTGCGATCGCCACCGCGGCCGCGAACACGAGGATCGACAACCACAGCCAGTAGTGCTCGAAGAACCCGTGGTTGAGACCTTCCTTGAAGATAAGGAACGTTCCGGTCAACGGCTGGATCACGATCATCGGGACGATCAGCGTCTTCTCGATCTTCGCCATGCCCTTGAGGATGCCCAGCGCTTGGGGACCTCCGAGCTTGCCCGCCAGGGGGCCGAGGATCGCGAACGAGAACGCCGGACCGAAACCGATGATGGCTCCGGCGATGTGAAGCAAGAGGAGAAGGGTGATCCAGTCCACGCGAGGTCTCCTTCCTGGAACCGCTCCGGTGCCCGCAGGGTCGCCGACGGGCTATTACCAAGATAGTCACCCGGAACGGGTTTAGGGAGGCTCCGCGTCTGGCAAGATTACCCAGGTAGTTCGTCCGAGGAGAGGGAGAAGGGGATGCGCAAGAAGCTCGCGGTGCTGTGTTGCGCAGGACTCATGGTTGTGGGCGCGGCAGCGCCAGTGCTCGCCGGTCCTCCGGGGCCGGGCGACAAGCAGTGCGTGCCGGGCCACAACGCCCAGCCGCAGCCGGGCAAGAAGGGTGGTACCTGCCCGGGTCACTAGCAGCTCACGGTCTGCGGGGGGTCGTTCGATCCCCCGCAGGTAACGCTTCGTCGCGGCTCCGCAGCGACGACTAAGAAACCAACCGGCGCCTGATCAATCTGATCGCGACGGTTCCCGCCACGACACACATCGTCACGAGGTACGCCGCGTGCCACGCGGTCCCCACCCCCACTTGTCCCGTCGTTAGATCCCTCAGCAGCGTCGCGGAATGGAATAGCGGCGTCGCCTCCACGACCGGTCGCAGATAGTCGGGATAGAGCGCCACGGGAAAGAACGTTCCCGAGAACAGGAACAACGGGAACACGATCAACGTCATGACCTTCTCGAGAGACGAGATCTCTCTTGCGATCCCCGTGAGGATCATCGCCCCAGACGACAGAGCCGTTGCCGACAACATCACCGCGGGAACGGCGAAGACCGCCCATGCGGAATGGATGAGCCCCATCAACAACATGACGACGAGGAATCCGAGCCCATAGATCGAGCCCCGCATCAAGGCCCACATGATCTCGCCGATGGCTATGTCCGGGATGCCGACCGGAGTCGTCATGATCCCCTCGTACGTCTTCATCCAGTTCAACTTGAAGAACGGAGAGAAGAAGCCGTCGAACACCGCGCCGTTGAGTGTCGACGCGGCCAACAGTCCGGGGGCCAGGAACGCTGCGTACGTGATCTCCGTGTGTCCGTAGGGAACGCGGTCGATGAACTGCCCGACGCCGAACCCGACTGCGACCAGATAGAAGAACGGCTCGAAGAACCCCGACACGAATGCGATCCAGTAGTGCTTGTAAGCGAGCAGATTGCGGCGGAACAGTCTGGACGCGCGGTGAAGCGACACCGGTGGATGGATCGCCTTCCTCGTCGAAACGGCCATCAGGGCATCAGCCTCTTCTCGAACGTGCGGAACCCCGCCAGGATCCCGACGATCAGGAGGGCGAACAGGTACGCGAGATGCCACAGCGCCGAGATACCGAGGTGATAGATCGTCAATTGCCGTACGAGCTCTACCCCATGGAACAACGGGGTTGCCTGCGCGATGACGCGGCCCCAGGCCGGCAGTTCCGTTATCGGGAAGAACGTGCCCGACAACAGGAACAAAGGGGTGACGATGAAACGGAATAGCCACGTGTAGGCCTCGTCCGTCTGCAGTGTCGCGGTGAATGCCATCACCGGGGCGCAGCAACTAAGCCCCACGAGGATGACGACGGGAACCGCGAGCACCGCCGACCACGTGTGGAAGATCCCCATCACGGTCATGATCACGAAGAACGGAACCGCGAGCTGCGTAAGAGTGACGGCCGCCCATCCAAGTTCGCCCAGGAAGACCTCGCGCACCGACAGCGGCGACGCGAGCATCGCTTCGTAGTTCTTCTGCCAGGTGATCTTGCTCATGATCGGATAGGTGCCGGTGAAGACACCGCTCTGCATCGCGCTCGAGGCAAGGATCCCCGTTGCGAAGAACGAGAGGTAGTCGACGCCCCCGAACGTCCGGCCCTCGTTCACCATCGACCCGAGCCCGAGCCCCATCGCGGACAAGAACATGACCGGGGAGAGCACGGACAGGAAGAACGACGCCCTCCAGCTTCGCCAGAAAACGTGACCGTTGCGGACGACGATGTCGGTGGCACTCATTCGATCAACGACCGTCCCGTGATCGTGAGGAAGACGTCTTCCAAACTCGCTCTCCGGACGAGCGCGCTGTCCGGGTGGATGCCCTCGTCGGTGATGCGCGACAGAAGCGCCTCGCCGGCTTCGGTGTAGAGCAACACCCGATCGGGCAACCATTCGATGCGCTCCGCCACCCCATCGAGCAGATCGCGGGCCTTGTCTCTCGTCTCATCGGCGACCCTGAGCTCGACCACCTCGCGCGTGCTGAATCGCGTGATGAGCTCTCGAGGGGACCCTTCGGCCACGATCTTCGCCTTGTCCATCACGACGAGCCTGTCGCAGAGCTGCTCGGCTTCGTCCATGTAGTGAGTCGTGATCACGAGCGTCACACCGCGTTGTTTGAGCCGGTAGAGACGGTCCCAGACGAGGTGACGAGCTTGCGGATCGAGTCCCGTAGTCGGTTCGTCGAGAAGGATCAGGTCGGGTTGATTCACGAGAGACCGCGCGATCGTGAGACGGCGTTTCATCCCTCCCGAGAGCGGTTCGACCTTGTCGCGCGCACGCTCGGTCAGTTGCACGAAGTCGAGAAGTTCGTCGATCCGACCCTTTGCCACATCCCGGGGAACGTCGAAGTAGCGCGCGTACATCTCGAGGTTCTCGCGAACCGTCAGTTCGATATCGAGGTTGTCGATCTGCGGGACGACCCCGATCCGCGACTTGATCCGAACGGCGTCGGTCGCGGGATCCATCCCCATCACGGTGAGGACCCCGCCGGTGCGCGGCGAGGTGCAGCCGATCATCCGCATCGTCGAGGTCTTCCCGGCTCCGTTGGGGCCCAGGAAGCCGAAGACCTCGCCGGGACGCACCTCGAAGTCGATGCCGTCCACGGCCACGATCGTTTCGAAGGCCTTCGTGAGACCGCGGCTCAAGATCAACGGCGTGCCGTTTCCAGATGTGGTTACCGTCGTCATGCGAAAACCCTAAGACGCGTTACGTCTGGACGGTTGAGATGGGGCCATGCGGCCCTAGGCGGGAACCGGGTAACGAGCGACGCTGGGAGCCGGGCGCAGGCTCGTGACCGCGCCCGAGGAGGTGTGCGATGGCGTCGCATCTGACTTACCCGGTGAAGGTCGAGGCGAGGCTCGAGCAGGATCTGTCTCGCTGGCTCTGGCTGGTCAAATGGTTCCTGCTGATCCCCCACTACTTCGTTCTGGCGTTCTTGTGGATCGCCTTCTGCTTCGTGAGCGTGATCGCGTTCTTCTCGATCCTGTTCACGGCGCGGTATCCGCGAGGGCTATTCAAGTTCAACGTCGGTGTTCTGAGATGGTGGTGGCGCGTTTCCTATTACTCGTACAACGCCCTGGGAACGGACCAGTACCCACCGTTCACCCTGAAAGAGGTGCCGGACTACCCGGCTCACCTCGACGTGGAATACCCGGAGCGGCTGTCCCGTGGATTGGTACTCGTCAAATGGTGGCTACTCGCGATCCCGCACTACATCATCGTCGGGTTGCTCGTCGGAGGCACGTGGTTCATCGCTCGCGGGACCGAGTGGCAGGCGGGCGGCTTCAGCCTGATCGGGATCCTCACGCTGATCGCGGCCGTGACGTTGCTATTCACGGGCTCCTACCCGAAGGGGCTCTTCGATCTACTCCTCGGTTTCAACCGCTGGGTGATCCGCGTCGCGGCTTACGTCGGCCTGATGACCGATGTCTATCCACCGTTCCGTCTCGACATGGGTGGCGACGAGCGCCCTCAGGCCGTTGACATGACCGGGGACCCGCAGCGAAGGGCCTAGTAGTCGCTCCCGGAATCCTTCGAATCGGACCCTGAGTCGTCGGAGCCGGAATCTGCACCCGCATCGCCGACCTTGATCGTCCCCGTCATGCTCGAGTGGATCGAGCAATGCCACTCGACCGTCCCGCTGTCGGGGGCCGTGAAGGTGGCGGTTCCCGACTTACCTCCATCGACCGAGAGATCGACGTCGATGTCGTCCGAAGTGAAGGTGTGGGTCGTCGTGTCGTCGTTCTGAAAGGTGAGTTCGACCTCTTCGCCGGGGTCCACGGTGATCTCGTTCGGCGAGAAGGCGAAGTCCTTGGCCGTCACAGTGACGGGTTTCCCGCCGCCGCCCCCTGCGTCGGTCGTTCCCGAGGTGGAATCCGACCCACCCCCGCAGGCTGTGAGCGCCACGACTGCCATGACCAGGCCGGCGAATAGCTTCCTCATCCCGTTGTCCTCCTTGCTCGGTTGGAGGTAATACGGAACCACTCGCCGGAAAGATTGCCCGATACCTAAATCCCTGAGAGCTCCGGCGCCGTATCAACATATGTGGTCACTTTCCGATGAAGCGCTCCTGGCGGGGTTCGCGGCTCGAGAGCCCGAAGCCTCGACCGCATTCGTCCGGAGGTTCCAGCACCGTCTCTTCGGCCTCGCCCTCACGATCCTCGGTGACGCGAAGGCGGCCGAGGAGGCAGCTCAAGAGGCTTTCGTTCGCGCCTGGAGGCATGCGGATGCATTCGATGCTCGTAAAGGGGCGGTCGCGACGTGGCTGCTGACGATCGCGCGCAATGCGTCGCTCGACATGGCGAGAGTGAGGCTCCCGGTACCGATCGATCCCGACGCGATATTCGCTTCCGACCATGCCGAACAGGAAGGTCCCTCGGTCGAGGACACGATGCGGGTTCGAGACGCGCTCGGACGCATCCCCAGCGAACAGCGTCGAGCGATCGTCCTGTCCGCGTTTTACGGCCGGACCGCGGCAGAGATCGCGGAGATGGATCGGCTCCCGCTCGGAACGGTGAAAACGAGGATCCGCTCCGGCATGGCCAAGCTCAAGGACTTGCTCGAGGTGACCAATGACTGATCCGCGCTGCGAAGAGATCCGCAGCCTCGCTCCCGAAGTCGCCCTCGGGATCGCGTCGGGAGACGATCGCGCTGCCCTCCTTCGTCACGTCACGTCGTGTGACGAATGTCGGGCTTATGTGACCCGCCTGTCAGCGGTGGCAGACGACTTGTTGCTGGCGGCACCGATCCACGAGGCCCCCGCCGGGTTCGAGTCGCGCGTGCTGCAACGTGTCGAGACCGCGGCGACCGGCGCACCCGACGAAGTCGGTGCGCGACGTGGACGCCGGGGGTGGGTACTCACCGTGGCCGCAGCCGTTACCGCAGCAGCCGTTGCTGCCGGAGCGGTGTGGATCGCTACCGGAGAGGACCGAAAGCTTGCAGGCAGCTACCGCGCGACGCTCGCCACCGCCAACGGCGAGTACTTCTCGGCCGCCGACCTCGTCACGTCCGATGGAGACCGGGCCGGAGTCATCTTCGGCTACCAGGGTGACCCCTCGTGGATGTTCGTCGTGCTCGACGACGTGGAGCGGTCCGGGGACTACTCGGTGTCGATCACGACGACGGCGGGCAGAACGGTAGACCTCGGACGAGCCACGTTCGACGACGACCGGCGCGGTTGGGGCACGGATCTAACCGTCGACGTTCATCACATCGAAACGGTTCGTCTCTTCGACGGAGCCGACACCCTCACCGCCACGATCCACCACGACTAAACCGAGTTCCGGTAGATCTGGCCGGCTGCGTTCGATGGAACCGAGCCACCGCATGCGATCCGACCGCTAGAGCCACGATGA
>DASSMG010000017.1:0-2194 GCA_035688995.1 Actinomycetota bacterium | reverse complement strand
GGGCCAAGTACGACGACGTATCGAGCGTGATCGCCGAGTTCCTCGGCGACGTGATCGCGAGGAGGGACGCATGAGGATCGACATCGAGACATCGCAGCACCACGTGGAATGGCCGGACCTGGTCGAACGGGTGCGCCTCGCCGAAGACGCGGGATTCGAAGGCGTCTGGCTCTTCGACCATTTCAAGCCCCTCTACGGCGACCCCAAAGGACCGTGCCTCGAAGCCTGGACGCTTCTGGCCGCCCTCGCCGCCGTCACCAAGCGGGTCCGTCTCGGTGCACTCGTGACCGGCGTCACCTACCGGCATCCTTCGATCCTTGCCGCCGAAGCGATCACAGTCGACCACGTATCGAACGGACGTCTCGATTTCGGCATCGGGGCCGCGTGGTTCGAGGGCGAGCACAACGAGCTCGGGATCGACTTCCCGGACACGAAGGAGCGCGTCGAGAAGCTGCGCGATGCCGTCGCCATCTACAAGACCCTCACGACCGAGGAGGACGCTTCTTACGAAGGCCACCATTACTCCCTGCGCAACGCGACCTACCTGCCCCATCCGGTGCAACGTCCCCACCCTCCGATCTGGATAGGTGCAAGTGGCGAGAAGGTGATGCTTCCCTTCGCCGGCCGGGTTGCGGATGCGTGGCACACCTTCGGGCGGAGAGAGGATCTCAAGCGCAAGTCCGACATCGTCACCCGTGCCGCCGAAGCCGCGGGACGCGATCCCTCGACGATCATGAGATCGACCAACATCTCGATCTCCAAACCGTTCGACGAGGTGCGGGAGCGGGCCGCGGCCTACCGCGACATCGGATTCTCGACGCTCATCGTGAGCTGGCCGAGCGAGGGGGTCGAGCGCGTCCACGCATTCGTGGAGGAAGTGCTGCCGGAGCTACAGGCCCTCTAGCTCGGCGCGTCGGGGGCGAGATCGGCCAGGAAGGACGCGCAGCGTTCGGCTTCGTCGGTCTCCCCTATCACCGCGGCCGCCGCACCCAATCCGCGCAGAGAACGAAGGAACCCGCGGTTCCCGGGGTGCGCCCAGGGAACCCGTCCCCGGCCGCGCCATCCCGCCTTCCTGATCCGATCGAGACCGCGGTGGTAGCCCACGCGGAAGTAGGCGTAAGCCTCGACCGTGCGCCCGGCGGCCAGCGCGTCCTCACCGAGAGTGGCCCAGGCGAGCAGGCACTCGGGGAACCGTGCGGCCGCATCGGCGGCGCCGGCGGCGGCAACTACGTCCTCGGATCCCGGTGGCTCCTCGATCCGTGTCTCGGCGGGCTCGGTGACGGGTAGTTCGGGCATTCCGGGATGCTAGTCGCGTCCGCGCACGTCGCGGAGGAATCCCCGTAAGGCCGCCTGGATGGCCCAGGTCTGCCCCCACCGGAGGACCGGGCGGGCGATCCGGGCCGCCACGCGCATCTGTGGGTGGACGACCTCGACGCGCCACCGCAACGTCACGGAGGTGCCGGACCCGGTCTCGTCGAGTTCGATACCACCCGATCCCTTCAGATCCCCGTCGATCGTCGCGGTCGCGCCTCGCTCCGCAACCTCCGTGACCGACACGCGCAGTCGCATCCGGTAAGGAAGCGGCGAAACGACGCGGAACGAGAACGTCGAGTCTCGGGCCAGCCCATCACCGTCGATGCGCAGATCGCGCATCCACGGCCACCACTTCTCGTAGCGCTCCGTTGCCTGCAGCAGCGACCACGACTCCTCGGTCGGCAGAGGGATCTCGAACGTGCCTCGATAATCGACGACATATGGCGACGGCATCTTCGGAACCTAGTCGGACTCCTTTCGACGCGATCGTGCTTGCGGGCGGACGTTCGCAAAGGATGGGAACCGACAAGGCCGAGATCGACGTCGGGGGCATGCGGATGATCGATCGCGTCGTCGACGCCGTGAGCGACGCAACGCAGGTGATCGTCGTCGGTCCCCCGCGCCGGACGGCGCGGCCCGTCGTCTGGCTACGGGAGGACCCCCCGGGCGGAGGGCCGCTCCCCGCGGTGCTTGCCGGTCTTTCCGTAGTGACCGCGCCGTTCGTGGCCGTCGTCGCCGTGGACATGCCGCTGTTCGAACGCGCCACCATCGAAGCGCTGCGCGCCGCGGTCGGCGATCACGACGCGGCCGTCCTCGTCGATGTCGAGGAACGGATCCAGCCGCTCGCCGCGTTCCATCGGACGGAGCGCCTCCGCGCCGC
>DASSMG010000016.1:0-4649 GCA_035688995.1 Actinomycetota bacterium | reverse complement strand
GAAGTCGGCGAAGCTCGAGGAGAAGCCGGTCCCCTGCTCCTCGAGGGCGGCCGCGATCCCTTGCAGTGAATACAGGGACGAGGCTCCGGCGGTCCGGGCGTCGACCTCCTCCCAGATGCGCCGGACTATGTCGCGCGAGTGGAACATCTCGCTCAGGTAGCGCATCCACACGAAAGTTCCGTACTGGTAACCGCTGTCGCGACCGAACGACGAGAAGTCGATGAAGCTGTCGGCCGGGACCTCGGGGCTGCCGAGGGGGCCCGTGACCAGGTACTGGTAGTTGTCGTTGACGTCGTCGTAGACCTCGTCCTCGATCCAGGTCGAAGTTGCCTCCATCAACCAGTAGTCGTCGGTGACGTCGTACGCGTACTGGATCGCATGGTTGAACTCGTGAGCCGCGGTCACGCGCAAGGCGCCGTCTTCGACCGGCGAGGGGAACTCGACGAAGTCGTTGTCGAGCACGCAGTACGTCGACCGCGTGTAGGTGTTCTGGCCGACATCGACGGTGCAGTACCCGTAGATGTCCTGAGCACCTACGTTCGCGAGATAGACGTCGAAGCGCCCGTCACCGCCGTTGGGCCGGGCTTGCGAATCGGACTGGGGCTCTCGCCACCGGAACGAATCGACCTCCGTCACCCACACCTCGTCCATGACGGCCAGCACCTTGTCGGCGTACGCGGCCGTCGTCCTGTCGGTCGTGCTCGTCACGTAATGGACGCAGACGTTCGCCGAGCATCGCGGCGCCGCCTCGTTGGTCGCGTAGCCCATCCCGTCCGGATCGTTCGAGCCCTGTGTCGGTCTGGCTAGGAGATCCTCGGCGGCGGCCCGGTCGTCACCACTGAGTGAGTCGAGTCGCAGCGCAAGGTCACGCATCAGCAGCGTCGCATCGGTCGGCGCGGGGCGGGAAACGGCCCCGTATTCGTCACGGACCTCGGACAGGTGGAAGAGCGAGCGAACCCGCTCGAGAGCGTAACGGGCTTCGGACAGGGCTCCGCTCTGGAGCCGGTCGTAAAGAGCGTCGTGAGCCACGGGTGCCACGGTGGGCACGTTCTCCTGCGGAAGGGTGGCGTGCGTCGCGGGGGCCGCGGTCGCGGTCGCTCCGAGCAGCGTCACGATCGTGACGACCGTCGCAGCCATGCGGTGCAACCGCCTCACTCGTCTACCTCCCAGCCACGTCGCTGATCCACGCGCGCCCGCGTGCGCGCCACTCCGCCCTTCACGTGGTTATCGGCGCCCGGGGCCGGCAGGTGAAGCCGGCTAGGAGCGAGGGGTGAGGACCACCCAGCGGAAGCGGTGATCCGAGTAGAAGTGCTGTCGATCGCTCTCCCTGAAGTCCCCGTGCTCGTCCCAGCCCCCGTCCAGGGCCCGGCCGTTCGTGAAGATGACGTCCACGCCCGCCGGGGCCGCGTCGATCGAGCGCAGGGAGTCGATCCGCTGATGCGGTGCCGAGGTCAGCACCTTCTCCCACGCCGCCACCTGGCAGGAACTGAATGCCCCCTTGTAGCAGCGGCTGGCGTTGAAATCGCCGCCGATCTCGCTCAGCCGGGTCGTGTCGTCGGCGTTGTACTTCCTGGCGAGCAGGTTCTCGATGTCGCGAGACCAGATCCCGCGGTACTTGTTGCTCAAGCGCTCGGTCTTGAAGCCCTTGACCATCGCGTAGTGAAGGCTCACGAGCGGGACCTTCACCCCGGAGCTCTTCTCCTGGGCCAGCATGTAAGCGTGGCGTTTGACGGACACGACCTCGCCGGGGGCCGCGGCGCTGCGCGGGTAGCTCGCCGTGTAGACGCCGTCGTCCCCGATCTTCGACATCTGGGTCTTGTTGAGGATGATCGCGGTCTCGCTGAAGACCTCTTTCCACGGATTCACCTTCGGGTACTCGACCGTCACCGCGCGCCGCGGCAGCGCCCCTACGAAGTAGCGCTGGCCGCTCTCCTGGGTGAGCTTGCGAGCGAGCAGGAGGCTGTTGTCGTGGTTGATCTCCTGGATCAGCAGGACGTCGGGAAGCGCGGGGGTCAGATCCACGACCCGCGCGGCGAAGTTGCCGATCTCGAAGGGGTCCTTGCTGTCGCCGGTGTGGCGACTGAACGCCTCTTCGAGGTTCGCCGTGACCACGAGGATCTCGCGGTCGGCGGTGTTGGTGGGAGCGCCTCCCTGCGCGGACGCGGGAGAACCGCCGAGGGCGGCCGCAAGGGTCCCTGCGACTACGGCGGACGTGAGCAAACTGCGGAGGATCTTCATGGGTTCCGATCTCGAGAGCTGGTTCCAGGGCATCCTTTTTCAGGACATCCAAGGACAGAACGGGCATCTATGGAATAGCCCGAATCGACTATTTCGCGGGTCACGGCCGCGGCAGGCTGCTGGTGTCCACCACCTCGAAATTGCGCCCGACGACTTCGCCCAGACGATGGAGTGCGTCGTTGTCCCAGTGCCGGTTCGGCGCTCCGGAGATGTACCAGTCGGAACCGTTGTCGGCGACGATCATCCCGTAGCGCTTGAGCGCGCGGAGCACGATCTTGGCCTGACGCGGGAACCCCGAGATGTCGAAGCTCGCCTTCAAGCGCAGGCGCTGCCCCATGGAGGGGAGGTTCCGCCCGGTGAGGTCCGACGCGAAGTGGCGTGCGGGATAGATGTAGTGACGGCGCGTCCGCGCCACCGTGAAGCGCAACGCATGATCGATCGAGCCTTTCTTCACGTCCGACCACCGCGCCAATCCCGGCAGGATCGGTAGTCCGGCAGCGTCGGCCGAGGTCCAACCCCTCGGGCGGACGTGATTCGACCGCAGGTCCCAGGTCGCCCCGGACCCCGCGCGCCACCTCCGGCCCCCGTCCCGCGGGTGGGCGTCGTACAGCTCGTAGAGCTTGCAGTGCCCTTTGTCGACGACGATCACGTGGCGGTCGCCGTCGGAGTGCCGGCCGCCCTCGATCGGAGCGCCCTTCGGGATCGGATAGGGCCCAGGGTCGGATTCGTCCGCGTAATAGAAGGAGACGGGACGCTTCTTCTGCGAGCCCGGGACCACGGTGTACGGGATGCCGATCCTCGCGCCCTGGTAGCGCCCCGAGCCAAAGTCGGGATGCAGTCCTTCGGTCGGGCCGATGTTGCGAACGATCGCGTCGGAATTGCTCAGCACCGGGAGGTCGTCGATCCGGAGGTTCCACTGGTTGTCCTCGGGAAAGATCGGACAGCGCGGCGCAGACGGAAGACGGTGACCGGTGGCGGGAACCGGCGCGGCGATCAAGGCCGGCAGGGCCAGGCACGCGGCAAGGCAAGCTTTGAGGGATCGAGTCATCCGAACGCGACCATCGGCCCTGGACGAGGCCCGCTTGAGGCGCGACGCTGGGCCGGGATGTGGCGCCTGTTGTTGTTCATGTTCATGGTCAACGGCCCGCTTGCGGGTGTCCTGATACTGGACGCTCAGAACGGCTTCGTCGCCGAGCGTCGCGCCCGCCGGGCCCTTGCCGCCGGACGGTGCCAGCGTCGCGTTCCGAGTCTCCCCGGTGGTGTCTGCGGGCAACCGATCGTCGCGCGCATCGACGTCTGGCAAGGCTACGAGTACCGCTTCCACGAATGGGTCTGCGACGAGCACACCCGCGACGCGCGCTTGCGAGCCCGCGGTTTCAACTACCGGGTCGAGGACGCGGCGTCGGTCGGCGGCTGACGATCGGCGTTCTCGATATCCATCGTCGCTTCGGCCCACTCCTCTTCCAGTAGCTGCACGCGTCGGCGGTTCGCTTCGAAGTCGCGCACGAGCTCGGAGACGTCCTCCCCGCTCGAGTAGAAGTCGGGGTCGGCCAGCAATGCGCCGATCCTCTCGTTCTCTTTGCCGATCTCGTCCAGTTCGTTCTCGATCGAAGTGACCCGATCGCGGAGTCGCTTCGTCTTCGCGCGGTGTTCTGCTTCGAGACGTCGCTCGTCCTTGCGCGTCATCTTCGGCCCGTCCGGTCGCTCGGCAGGTCGTTCCTCGATCTCGGCCAGCGGCTCGCGCTTCTCGATGTAGTAGTCGTAATCGCCCACGAAGCGCTCGAGCTCCCCCTCCTTCACCTCGACGATCGTCGTGGCGACGTTGCGGATCAGGTGGCGGTCGTGGGTGATGAGGACGAGCGCCCCCTCGTAATCCTCGAGCGCGTCTTCGAGGACGTCACGGCTCGGGATGTCCAGATGGTTCGTGGGCTCGTCGAGACACAACAGGTTCGCCGGCGAGACCAGGAGCTTCGCGAGCGCGAGACGGGTGCGCTCGCCTCCCGACAGGACCGAGATCGGACGGTCCGCCGCATCCCCCGAGAACAGGAAGCGGCCGAGCAGGCCTCGCGCGTTCACGTCCGCGCCGCGCGGGATCGAACTCTGCAGCTCCTCGATCACGCGCCGGCGCACGTCCAGTGCCTCGATCTGATGCTGCGCGAAATAGGCGACCTGGGCATTCGTGCCGAGCCGCCTCTCCCCCGCCGTCGGGGTGAGAACGCCGGCGATCAGCTTCAGAAGGGTCGATTTCCCCGCGCCGTTGGGGCCGACGAGGGCGACCTTCTCGTCGCGCTCGATCGCGAGGTCGATCCCCTCGTAGACCGGGTGCTCCCCGTAGGAGAAGGCGACCTCGGACAGCTCGACGACGACTCGCCCGGCGCGCGGGGGCTTGGGGAAGGCGAGCCCCATCTGCC
>DASSMG010000015.1:0-7938 GCA_035688995.1 Actinomycetota bacterium | reverse complement strand
AAGCCGACGCGGAACGGTGTGAAACCGCCGGCGGGGAACAGGTCTACCGGCGACCCATTCGCGTTCTGAAGATTGCCGCGGTGGAAGAGGAACGCGAGCCCGGTGGACTGGAGCAACGCGAGAACGACCGTGAGGTAACGCGTCCACTGCGTGATCTTCTTGTAGCCGGCCTCGCCTTCCTTCGACCAGGCTTCGAGTTTCGGGATCACGACCGTGAGCAGCTGCATGATGATCGACGAGGTGATGTACGGCATGATCCCCAACGCGAAGACCGCCATCCTCGTCAACGCGCCGCCCGAGAACAGGTTGATGAACTGGAAAACGCCGCCGTTCGCGCCGGCGGCGAACTGATTCGCTTTCTGGATGTCGATGCCCGGGGCGGGGATGTGCGACCCGAACCGGTAGATCGCGATGACCAGAAGTGTGAACAGGATCTTCTTGCGAAGATCCGGAACGCGGAAGGCGTTGGCGAACGCCGCTAGGAGGTTCACTTCTTCTTCGCCTGCGTCGGGCCGGTCGCGATTATCTCGACGCTTCCGCCCGCTCCTTCGATCTTCTGGCGCGCCGTGGCACTGACCGCGTGGGCCCGGACGGTGAGCTTCTTGGAAAGCTCGCCCCCACCCAGGACCTTGATGAGCTTGTCCCGCTTCTTGACGAGACCGGCACCGCGGAGCTCGTCGGGACCGATCTCGGTCGCGTCGAGGTCTCCGAGTTGGCCGACGTTCACGGCTCCGTACGTCTTGCGGTTCGGAGGGGTGAACCCTTTGAGCTTCGGGATGCGGCGGATGAGAGGCATCTGCCCACCCTCGAAGAAGAGGTGGACGTTGCCCCGGGCGCGGGTTCCCTTGGTGCCTCGACCCGCGGTCTTGCCCTTGCCGGAGCCTTCGCCGCGTCCGACGCGGGTTCGGTCCTTCTTCGAGCCCGGAGCGGGCTTCAACTCGTGCAGCTTCATCTACTTAGTCTCCTCGACATCGACGAGGTGCTGAACCGCGCGGATCATCCCTCTGATCTCGGGTTTGTCTTCGTGCGTCACCGTGTGCCCGATCCGCTTGAGGCCGAGCGCGCGGATCGTCCCGCGCTGCTTGTCACCACGCGAGGTGGCCGAGCGGATCTGGGTGACCTTCAACTTCGCCACTGGGACTCCGTTTCTACCGTGGAAGTGCTTCTATGGAGGGACCCCGAAGGAGGTACGGGGGGGCCACCTCTTCGGGGGTCTTGCGCCGTTTCTTCGCGACCGATTCGGCGGTGCTGAGGCTCTTCAGGGCCTTCATGGTCGCGTGCACGATGTTGATCGGGTTGTCCGACCCGAGCGACTTCGACAGGATGTCGCGGATCCCCGAGCACTCGACGACCGCCCGGACGGGTCCCCCGGCGATGACACCGGTACCGGGAGATGCGGGCTTCAGCAGCACGACCCCGCCGGATTCGTCGCCGATGATCTCGTGAGGGATCGTCTGGCCGACCATGGGGACGCGGAAGAAAGCTCGCTTCGCCTCTTCGACCCCCTTCTGGATCGCCGCCGGGACCTCACGGGCCTTGCCGTAACCAACGCCCACCTGACCGGCTCCGTCGCCGACGACGACGAGCGCGGTGAACGAGAAACGGCGTCCACCCTTTACGACCTTCGCGACGCGGTTGATCGAAACGACGCGCTCTTCGTACTGCGTGCGGTCGTCGTCGCGCGAGCCGCGGCCTCCGCCGTGTCCTCTCATGTCAGCCTCTCTCCCTCAAAACTCAGAATTCGAGCCCGCCCTCGCGAGCACCATCGGCGAGCGCCTGGATGCGACCGTGGTACATGAATCCCCCACGGTCGAAAACGACGCGCTCCACTCCGGCAGCCTTCGCTTTGGACGCGATCTCGGCACCCACCTTCTTGGCACGTGCCTTCGGATCCTCACCGTTCGTTTCTTTGATCGACGACGCCGCAACGAGTGTCTTGCCGGCGAAGTCGTCGATTATCTGTGCGTAGATGTGGCGGTTGCTGCGGAAAACGGCAAGCCGCGGGCGCTCCGGCGTTCCGATCACCTTCTTGCGAACGCGGCGGTGCCGAGACCGCACGCTCTTCCGCCTGTCGACCTTGCTCATGCTCATGCACCTGCCTTCGCGGCCTTACCGCCCTTACGACGGATGTGTTCGCCTTCGTACCTGATGCCCTTGGCCTTGTAGGGCTCGGGCTTGCGGATCGCACGGATCTCCGCGGCGGTCTGGCCGACGAGTTCCTTGTCGATGCCCCGAACGATGATCCGAGTCGGGGTCGGAACCTCGAACTCGATGCCCGCCGGTGCCGGCTTGCGCACGGTGTGCGAGAAACCGACGGCAAGCTCGATGTCGTTTCCTGCTTTGGTGGCCCGGTAGCCCACGCCGTGGATCTCGAGGCCTTTCTCGAAACCTTGCGTGACACCCAGGACCATGTTCGCGATCAGCGACCGCACGAGGCCGTGCAGTGCCTTCACCTCCCGCGCCTCGCTATCGCGAGTGACGACGATGCGCCCGTCTTCCTGCGCGACGGCGACGCCCTCGGGCAGGGCGCGGGCCAGTTGACCCTTCGGGCCCTTGACCTCGATCCGTCTTGCACCGATCGAGATATCGACCCCGGAGGGGATGTCGATGGGTGCCTGTCCGATCCGTGACATCTAGTTGCTCCTCACCACACGTATGCGAGGATCTCGCCGCCCACACGGGCCTGACGAGCCTGCTTGTCGGTCATGACGCCTTGCGACGTCGAGATGATGGCCACTCCGAGGCCCCCGAGAACCCTGGGGAGGTCGGAGGCGCCGCGGTACACGCGCCGTCCCGGCTTCGAGATACGCCGGATGCCGGAGATCACTCGCTCGCGCTCCTCGGTGTAGCGGAGGCGGATCCGGATCGACGAATGCCCGTTCTCACCGACGACCTCGAAGCCGTCGACGAAACCCTCGTCCGCCAGTATCCGTGCGATGTTCTCTTTGATCTTCGACGCCGGAATGTCGACCTCGTCGTGGAACGCGGTCGACGCGTTCCGGATCCGGGCCAGCATGTCTGCGATGGGATCGGTCATGCTCATGCGATCACCAACTCGACTTCGTGATGCCGGGGATCTCGCCGTTGTGCGCCATCTCGCGGAAGCACAAACGGCACAGACCGAAGCGACGGAAGACGGCGCGCGGCCGTCCACAGCGGGCACACCGCGTGTACTCGCGGACCTTGTACTTCTGCTTCGCTTTGGCCTTGTTGACTAGAGCCTTTTTCGCCATTGCTCCTCCACTAACCCTGTGGGGTTCCCTGGTCCCTCAACGGGAAGCCCAGGGCCTTCAGCAGGGCACGTCCTTGCTCGTCGGTCGCCGCAGTCGTGACGATCGTTATGTCCATGCCTCGCGGTTGGTCGATGTCGTCGTAGTCGATCTCGGGAAACACCAATTGCTCGGTCAGGCCGAACGTGTAGTTGCCACGCCCGTCGAAGGACCGCGGGTTCAAGCCGCGGAAGTCACGGATACGAGGGAGGACGATCGACATCAGGCGGTCGAGGAAGTCCCACATGCGGTCGCCCCGCATCGTGACGCTCGCACCGATCGGCATGCCCTCGCGGATCTTGAACGTGGCGATCGACTTGCGCGCCCGGCGGATGGCCGGTTTCTGACCGGTGATGGTCGTGAGGTCCTTGACCGCGCCGTCGAGCAACTTGGCGTCTTTCGGTGCTTCTCCGACACCCATGTTGACGACGACCTTCTCCGGCCGCGGAACCTCCATCACGTTCTTCAGTCCGAGCTCTCCCTGAAGCTGGCCCACCAGTTCGGCGTGGTACCGCTCCTTGAGCCGCGGGGTGTAGGTCTTCGTAGCCATCAGATCTCCGCCCCGCATTTCTTACAGACCCGAACCTTGGCTCCGGTCCCCTCTTCGATGCGGTAACCCGCGCGGGTCGGTCCGTCGCTCGGACAGATCAGAGCGACGTTGGACACCGAGATCGCGGACTCGGTGTGCTCGATACCTCCGGTTTGCGCCCCGCGTCGGTCCATCGTGATCTTCTTGTGGCGCGTCTGTCGGTTGACGCCCTCGACGATCACGCGGTTCTTCTTCGGGAGCACTTCGAGGATGCGACCGCGGTTACCCAGGTCCTTCCCCGCGATGACCGCAACCGTGTCGCCTTTTCTTATCTTCATAGAACCTCCGGCGCGAGCGAAATGATCTTCATGAAGCGCCGCTCGCGAAGCTCGCGTGCGACGGGACCGAAGATGCGCGTCCCTCGCGGTTGCATCTGACCGTCCACGATCACGACGGCGTTGTCGTCGAACTTGATGTAGGAGCCGTCCCCCCGACGTCGCTCCTTCGCGGTCCGGACCACGACCGCCTTGACGACATCGGATTTCTTGACGGCACCACCGGGGATGGCGTCCTTCACCGTGCAGACCACGATGTCGCCTATCCCTGCGTATCTTCTTCTCGAACCGCCCAGGACCTTGATCACCAGGACCTCACGAGCCCCGGTGTTATCGGCCACGCGGCACCTCGTCTCTTGCTGGATCACTTGGCTTTTTCCAGGATCTCGACCACACGCCAGCGTTTGGTCTTCGACAACGGCCGGGTCTCGGCGATGCGAACGCGGTCGCCCACACCGGCCTCGTTGGCCTCGTCGTGCGCCTTCAGCCGCTTGTGACGACGCACGATCTTCCCGTACGTCGAATGCGCGGCCGCGTCACGGACCTCGACCACGACGGTCTTGTCCATCACGTCGGACACAACCGTGCCGATCTCGAACTTTCGCTTTCCTCTTTCGAGCTGTTCTTCAGCGGTGCTCATTCGCCCTCACCAACTTCGTCGTCCCTCGCGCCCGCAAGTTCACGTTCACGAAGGAGCGTCCGGATGCGTGCAACGTCCCTCTTCAATTCACCTATGCGCTTGTAGTTGTCGAGCTGCCCCGTCGCGTTCTGGAAACGCAGGTTGAAGAGTTCCTCCCGCGTCTCGGTCAGCTTGAGTTCGATCTCTTCGATCGGCAGTTCACGAAGCTCGGACACCTTGAGCGCCATCACTGCACCTCCAGAGACTGCTCACGTGCAACGAAACGGCACTTGATCGGCAGCTTGTGGGCCGCGAGCCTGATCGCTTCCCGGGCCAGCGGCTCCGGGATACCGGCGATCTCGAACATCACGCGACCGGGCTTGACGACCGCGACCCATCCTTCGGGGTTGCCCTTACCCGAGCCCTGCCGGGTCTCGGCAGGCTTCTTCGTGTACGGCTTGTCCGGGAAGATGTTGATCCAGACCTTGCCGCCACGACGGATGTGGCGCGTCATGGCGATACGAGCCGCCTCGATCTGACGGTTCGTGATCCACCCCGGTTCGACGGCCATCAGGCCGTAGTCACCGAAGTTGACCTGCGTGCCGCCCTTCGCCTTGCCGCGCATGCGGCCGCGCTGTTGCTTGCGGTGTCGAACTTTCTTTGGCTGCAGCATCTCTACGAGTCCTGAGGCTTGTTGTCGTCGGTTGCGGTTGGTGCATCGGTTTCGGCCGTCTTTGCGGTTCCGGTCTCGAGCTCGTCTCCCGGCTTCGACGCGGCGGCGCCCTTCGGAGCCGAAGCTCCCTGACCCTGTGCGGGCGACGGCGACGCGGAGCGGCCTCCGGTGCCGGTTGCGCCCTTACCGGTCGTGCTCTTGCGTGCTCCGCCGGCGGAGCCTTCCCCTGATGCAGCGGTGCTACGCCGGGACCGCGACCGCTTCGCTCGCTCTTCTTCGCCGCGGCCCACGGTCTCGCCCGCGGCCAGCGCCGCTTCGCGGCGAAGGCGGGCGGAGTCACGGGCCGATGCGTAGATGTCCTGGAACGGGCCCTTGTAGATCCAGACCTTGACGCCGATGCGTCCGAACGTCGTCTTGGCCTCCGAGAAGCCGTAGTCGATGTCCGCGCGCAGCGTGTGCAGCGGCATCTGGCCCTCGATGTACCACTCGGTCCGGCTCATCTCGGCGCCGCCCAGACGGCCCGAGCACTGCACGCGGACGCCCTTGGCTCCGTTACGCATCGAGCTGCTGACGGCCTTCTTCATCGCTCGTCGGAACGACACTCGACTGGCGAGCTGCTCGCCGACGCCTTGAGCGATCAGTTGTGCGTCGAGCTCCGGCTGCTTGACCTCGATGATGTTGAGGCGCACGTCGGTCGGCTTGCCGTAGATCTTCGACTCCATGTGCTCGAGCTGGGAGCGAAGCCGTTCGGCCTCGGAGCCACGGCGACCGATGACGATCCCCGGGCGGGCCGTATGCGCGTCGATGCGGACGCGCTCACGGGTGCGCTCGATGTCGATGCGGCTGATGCCGGCGTGCGGCAACTGGCCGAGCAGGTACTCGCGGATCCTGAGGTCGGCCTCGAGATACTCGCGGTACTGCTTCTCCGTGAACCAGCGCGACTTCCAGTCGGTGTGGATCCCGAGACGGAAGCCGTACGGGTGGACCTTCTGACCCATCTAGGCGTCCCCCTCGTCTTTCTTCTTGGTCGTCTTCTTCGCAGTCGTCTTCTTAGCGGTCGTCTTCTTCGCAGTCGTTTTCTTAGCGGTGGTTTTCTTCGCAGTGGTTTTCTTCGCGGTCGTCTTCTTGCGAGTCGTTTTCTTCGTTGTCTCCGTGGCCTCGCTCGTTCCCGATGCGGCGGCCGACGTCGGAGTTTCGGCCCCACTGTCCTTCGCCACCCGACGCCTCGTCTGCTTGCGTGCGGGGGTCTCGGGCAGCGGAGAGCGCTCCTCCGGTCGACCAACGACCACCGATATGTGACACGTGCGCTTGCGAACCCTCGTGGCGCGACCGAGAGCGCGGGGTCGGAACCGCTTGAGCGTCGGGCCCTCGTCGACCCAGGCCCGTGCCACCACGAGCTCGTCGGCAGGCAACCCACGGTTGTGCTCGGCGTTCGCGATCGCAGATTCGAGGATCTTTGCAACCGTCGTAGAGGCAGCCCGCGGCGTGAACTGGAGCACGCGGCGAGCGTCGTCGACGTGACGGTTACGGATCAGATCGACGACCTGGCGCGCTTTCGTAGGCGACATGCGGATGAACTTCGCAGTCGCTATGGCTTCTTGCGCGTCGGGTGCGATACGGGTAGCCATGGTTACTTCGCCCTCGTTGCTCTTTCGGCGGATCCACCGTGCGTGCGGAATGCCCGCGTCGGTGCGAACTCGCCGAGTTTGTGTCCGACCATCGATTCGGTGATGTAGACCGGGACGTGCTTGCGACCGTCGTGCACCGCGATCGTGTGCCCGACCATCTCGGGGATCACGGTCGAACGGCGCGACCAGGTCTTGATGACCCGCTTCTCCTTCTTGCGGTTCATCTCGACGACCTTGATCATCAGGTGGTCGTCGACGAACGGCCCCTTCTTCAAACTCCTAGGCATGAGTTATCTGCCTCTCTTCTTGCGACGACGGCGGACGATCATCTGGTCCGACGCCTTCTTCTTGCGGGTACGCCCCTCGGGCTTCCCCCACGGCGACACGGGATGACGACCACCGGACGACTTCCCTTCACCACCACCGAGTGGGTGATCGATCGGGTTCATCGCGACACCGCGAACCTTGGGCCGACGGTTCTTCCACCGGTTCCGCCCCGCCTTGCCCAGCGAGATCAGCTCGGATTCGGCGTTGCCGACTTCACCCACGGTCGCACGGCACTCGGCGGGCACCATCCGCATCTCGCCGGACGGCAGACGCAGGGTCGCACGCGGTCCCTCTTTGGCGATCAACTGCACCGACGAGCCGGCCGAGCGAGCGAGCTTGCCTCCCGCTCCGGGTTTGAGCTCGATGTTGTGGACGACCGTACCCACGGGGATGTTGCGCAGCGGCAGGGCGTTGCCGGGACGGATGTCCGCCCCCGGTCCCGACTGGAGCACGTCGCCGACCCGCACGCGGTTCGGAAGCAGGATGTAGCGCTTCTCTCCGTCCTTGTAATGAAGGAGCGCGATCCGAGCGTTGCGGTTCGGGTCGTACTCGATGTGG
>DASSMG010000014.1:0-14234 GCA_035688995.1 Actinomycetota bacterium | reverse complement strand
AAGCTTCTTCTCCGTGGCGCGGGTTGCGAAGCGGGCGAGCTCGACGAACTTGTCGGTGGACAACTCCCCTCGCTCGTACGCGGCGGTACTCAGAGGAAGTTCGTCGAGCGCATAGGCGGCGGTGACCCACCGAGCCGCTTTCCACCGCGAGATGCCCAGTTCGATCGAGAGCCAGTGAGCCATGTCGTGGGAGTCGTCCCGCCGGTAGACCCGCTTCCGATCGCATGCCGCGATGGCCCGCAGCCGGGCTATGTCGTGGGCGTTCGCGACGGCATTCGCTTCATTCAGGCCCTGGATGGCCTCGTCCGCCGTCTGATCGAGGTGCTCGAACAACCGTGCCTCCGCAGCTCATCCCCCTCCCAAGGGACGCACCCACGCTATCGAACATACGTTCGCCTTGTCAAGCCCCCAACGCCTCGAAAGCCATTGAGCCGGCTCCGGGCTCTCCGTAGCATCGGCCCATGGCCGTTGCCCCCTCCGATCTCGTCGACCTGGTCCTCGTCGATGCCGGCAAGAACCTCATAAGCACGATCAAAGAGGTCCGGGCGATCACCAACCTCGGGCTCAAGGAGGCCAAGGACATCGCCCAGCAGACCCCTTCGGTGGTCGTCGCGGGGCTGGCTCGCTCGCAGGGAGAGACGGCACTGGCCCAGCTGGAGAAGGCGGGTGCGACGGCGGAACTGCGTGCGTCGAGCGGCGAGACGATCGCAACGACCGGCGCGTCGGGGTCGCTACAGATCCTCGTGGACCACGGGGTCCTGACCGAGAACGAGCAGCTCGATGCGAAGACCGCGCTGGAGGGACGGCCTCCCGAGGAGTTCCGAGCGATGACCCGGATGCTGACCGAGCTCTACGACCTCTACAAGCAAGGGATCCTGAGCGAGTCCGAGTTCAACACGAAGAAGTGGGAGGTCCTCGCCCGCAAGTAGAGGGTCAGCCGCGCTGACGGTCCTTCGGGACGACGCACGTTCCCACCGCCCGGGCCACGAGCTCAGGCTCCCTCAACAGGTCGGCCGCCGAATCCGACACATCCGGACGCGGCACCGCGTACTTACGGGCTTCGAAAGTCATCTCCCGGCTCGTGTTGCCGCGCCGCGTCAGCTCGGCCCTCACCTCGACGAAGTCGCCGGCATGGAGCGGTGCCACGAACTGGACACTCGAGTAACCGGCGAGCAGGCCCTCGTCGCCGTCGGTGCGGATGCAGAGCTCGGTGGCCGCATCGCCGAACAGCTCCATGACGCGCCCGCCCGCGATCAGGTCGCCGCCGTAATGCGCGTCCGCCTGGCTCAGCCGCAACCTCAGCACTACGACTTCGTCGGTCATCGTCCTCGGTGGGTCGTGGGATGGGGGCCGAACTCTACGAGGCGATCGAGTTGGGACGCGAGATAGGACGCGACCTCGCTCGGCGTCGAGCCACGGCCGAAGATGCGGTCGTAGCCGAGCTCGGCGGCCTGGTGCGCCGAGAAGCGCGGCCCCCCACCGACGAGGACCACCCGTTCCCGCAGGCCGGCATCGACGAGCGCCTCCTCCACCTGGCGCAGATGGACGAGATGGGCGTCGCGTTGGGTCACGACCTGCGAGATCAGAACGGCGTCTCCGCCCTCCCGCTCGACGGTCTCGACGATCTCCTCGGGGCTCACCTGCGAGCCGAGGTTCACGATCTTCATCTCGGAATAGAACTCGAGGCCCTTGTCCCCCGCGAACCCCTTCATCGACAGGATCGCGTCGAGCCCGACGGTGTGCGCGTCGGTGCCGGTGCATGCCCCGACCACAACCAACGGTCGCTTCAACGTCTCGCGGATCGCCCGGTTGACCTCCTGGTACGACAGCAGAGGGAACGGTCTCTCCTCAACCTCGAGCTCGTCGGGTTCGACCGACACACTCGTTGCCCCGTATACGACGAAGAACGTGAAGTCGGCGCCCATCCCCTTCATGTGCACGACCTGAGGACGCTCTAGTCCCATCTGCCGCGCGATCGACATGGCCGCCTCGCGAGCTCGTTCCGACACGGTGACGGGAAGCGTGAACGACAGTTGCACCATCCCGTCGTCGGTCGTGTCCCCGTACGGTCTGATCGCGGTCATGAGGCGACCCCCACGCGTTCGGCCAGCAGCGTCTCGACCGGGTTCACGTATCCGTCGCCGCGCACGACGACGCCGTCGAGTCCCTTGCCCCCGTCCCGCGTGCGGACCGTGTCGGCGAACATGCCCGCTTCGATCGCTTCGAACATCCCGATGTCGGCCACCTTGCGGAGCATCTGCCGGCACTCCTCGAGCACCTGGGACGCACGACGAGCCACGTCCCCATCGGCGTCGAAGCGGATCTCGCCCGCGAGGGTCGTCGCGCCGCCGAACACGTAGCGCGCGTTCTCGAGCGCGAGGTCCCGGTCGGACAAGAAGGGCGTGTGGACGCCTTCGGTCATCATCCCGAGCAGGATGATGTCCTGCCCCGTCAGCGCACCGACGAGGTTGAACATCCCGTCGTAGAGGAATCCCTGGAACACATTGCCGGTCATGTGCTTCGTCGGCGGCATGTACTTCAAGGGGGCGTTCGGGAAACACTCGCGGATCAGCTGCGCGTGAGCGAGCTCGAGTGCGATCTGGTCGGGGGCCCCTGGATTGATCTCGAACGCGTGTCCGAGCCCGAGTTGCTCGTCCTTCAACCCGGCCGCCAGGGCGAGACGCTCGTTGAGGAACTGGGACGCGAGGACCGTGTGCGCCGATTCGATCGCATCGGCGGTGGTCAGGTAGTTGTCCTCGCCGGTGTTGATGACGATGCCGGCAAGCGCGTGCACCATCCGCGAGAAGCGCTGGTCGGTGAACGTGCGCTGCATGTTGATGTCGCGGAAGATGATCCCGTACATGCAGTCGTTGAGCATCATGTCGAGACGTTCCATCGCCGCCATGGCCGCGATCTCCGGCATGCACAGCCCGCTCGCGTAGTTCGTCAGCCGGACGTATCGTCCGAGCTCCTCCCCTACCTCGTCGAGAGCGGCGCGCATCAAGCGGAAGTTCTCCTGCGTCGCGAAGGTGCCGGCGAATCCGTCCCCGGTCGCGCCGTACGGGACGTAGTCGAGCAGCGACTGCCCGGTCGAGCGGATCACCGCGATCACATCGGCCCCCTCGCGGGCCGCGGCCTGGGCCTGCGGGATGTCTTCGTGGATGTTGCCCGTCGCGACGATCAGGTAGAACCACGGCTTCTCGGCATCTCCTACCGACGCGATGCGCTCGGCTCGCAGTTCGGCGGCCTCTGCGATGCGGTCGACGCCGTGACGCGCTTCGTTCGTTGCCCGCTCGAGTGCGATCTCGTAATCGACGCCGTCCGGCCACCGTGGGGTTCGTTCGCCCCGAGCGATCTCGCCCGCGGTGGTCTGGATGTCTCCGCATCCGGTCTCAACCGCGTCGAAGAACGGGATCAGAGCGCCGCGCTCGAGCCCCACCGAGTCGCGGATCGCGTCGACGACTGCGTTCGGGATGGGGAAAGCTTCGGCCCCCTCCGTGCCCTCGACCACGCCGTCGACACCGACGAGGCGCAGCGACGCTCGTTCGATCGAGGCCGTCGTCCGCGATCGCGCCAGAGCGTCGACCGGTCCCGCTATCTCGCTCGCGAGATGTCGGCACTCATCGACGACCTCGTGGTCGATCGGGAGACGACCGATCGGGCGTTGGAACGCCGGCTTCACGGCCATATCCGTTGCCCTCCGATCCAGGTTCCGAGCACTTCGGTGTCGAGGAGGGCGCCGGGCTCGGCGGTGACGGGATCGGTGTCCAGCCACGCGAGGTCGGCGCGGGCCCCGGGCGCCAGATAGCCGGCGTCCGGTTCGGCCCCCGCGAGGAGACGGCTCCCGTAGGTGTGGAGCATCAGTGCGACGCGTCCGCCCACGCTCTGGTCGGGCATGTGGTGATCTCGAAGCGAGGCCATCTGGAGGAACGGGTCGAGGGGCGTCACCGTCGAGTCCGAACCGGCACCCAGCACCATCCCCGCGTCGAGCATCGAGCGGAAACGGTTCATCCCGGCGGCGCGGCCGGCACCTATGCGCCGCGCGTAGAGCCCGTCGGAGCCGCCCCAGAGACGATCGAAGGCGGGCTGGACGCTGCCGGTGAGACCGAGTCGAGCGGCCCTCGCGATGTGGTCGTCGGTGGCGCACTCGAAGTGTTCGATCCGGTGCGCCCCGGCACGGACCGCATCGGGGCCGACCTTGTCGGCGACGCGCTCCCACGTGGTGATCGCCTGCTCGATAGCGGCGTCGCCGATCGCATGGACGCCGACCTGGAGACCGACCTCCTGAGCCGACACGAACATGTCGAAGAGCTTGTCGTCGCTGCGGTACGAGATGCCGGTCGGTGACGATCCGCTGGGAGCGGCGCCCTCGTAGGGCTCGGACAACCACGCCGTGTGCGACCCGAACGAGCCGTCGAGGAACAGATCTCCGCCGATGCGCGGGAGCCGGCGAGCGGCGACCGCTTCGACATCGAGGGTGCCGACGTACACGACGACCTCGAGGGCGAGCCCGGACGCAACGCTAAGGAACACGTCGAGCGAGTTCCACCCGCGCCATTCCACGACGTACATCTCGTGGACGCTCGTGACTCCCTTGGAGTAACAGCGACCGGCCGCGGCATTCACCGCCGCGGACTGCTGGTCGAGGCTCAGGTTCGCGTCGAACCATCGCCACGCGGCTCCGGCGGCTTGCTCGCGCAGATACCCGGTCGGCGCGCCGTCGGCATCCCGATCTACGCCGGGAAGGTCCGCGATGTCGAGAGCGTCGAGGAGCGCGGTCGAAACGATGCACGAGTGCAGGTCGGCGCGCGACATCAGCGCAGGACGTGGCCCCACCGCGTCGTCGAGGTCGTGCCGGGTCAGCGGACGGTCGAGGGGGTCTTCGAAGTTCCCCCCGTAGAGGATCGAGCCCGTCGAGGCGCGCTCGCGGAAGGCCGCGACTATGGCATCGACGGATCGTTCGGAACGAAGGTCGAGACCCGCTGCCTGCAGACCGGTGGCGGGGAGATGAACGTGCGCGTCGCAGAACGAAGGTACGAGCGTCCCACCGTCCAGGTCGACGATCTCGTCGGCGTCGGGCGAGTCGGAGAACGCACCAACCCCCACGATCCTGTCTTCGTCGACGAGGACCCAGTCGGGATCGCCGTCGTCGACGACCGTGCGGATCGTCCCGTTCGTGAACAGTCGCCGGGTCACGACGGCGCGATCCTGGTGAGCAACCGCGGGTGACGTCGCACGAGGTCGAGGGCGAGGTCGGCGTGCCCGGGGACGTAACCGTTGCCGATCACCATCTCGCAGGATCTTCCGACGCCTTCCGCGACCAGCGCCGCGGCGGTGAAGCTCGTCGCCATCGAGAAGAACACGACGCGACCGGAGTCCTTGCACGCGAGCACCGCGCCTCCCTCGCATCCCGGCACGTTGGCGCACACGAAGACCAGATCGGCGCCCCCATCCATGTTGCGCGACACCGCATCGGCCACGGCGACCGGATCGGTGCAGTCGACGACCACGGCTTCGGCCCCCGCTTCCTTCGCGGCCGCCGCGGTCTCCTCGGGCCAGCACAGCCCGAGCACCCGCGCACCGGCATCGACGGCGGCGGCACAGGTCAACATCCCCGACTTCCCTCCCGCACCGATCACGACGACGTTCATGCCCGCTTCGGTGCAACGCGTCGCCCATGCCGGTGCGCCGCAGACGTCGAGCACGCTCAGCACCGCGCGTTCGGGGAGGTCTTCGGGGATGACCGCGTAATTACCCGACGCGAACAGGATGGCGCGTCCCTTGATCCGCACCTGCTCGGAGTTCGGATCGAGTTCGACCACATCGTGTATCTGAAGCGGGGTCAGGGTCAGGGACACCAGCGTCGCGATGCGCGTTCCGGGCGCCGGCTCGGTCCTGCCGGCACCGAGCGCGGCAACCGTACCGACGAGCATGCCGCCGGACCCGGTCACTGGATTGTGCATCTTGCCCCGTCGCCACACGATGTCGGTCAGGGCATCGGCCATCGCGGAGGCATCCCCGCCGGTCGCCGTCTTCAATTGATGCCACGAGGCCGAATCGATGTTCAGGTAGTCGACGTCGATCAGCATCTCGCCGGGTGCGAGCGGTGACGTCGTATCGAGCTTCTCGGCCTGTTGCGGCAGGACCCCCGCCGGTTCGACCGAGCGGTGGATCCCGTAGCGGGTCGCGCCGTCCACGGCGCTAGCCCGCGTCGACCGTTGCCGGTGCGGTCGCCCAGTAGTCGCGACCGGCATCGGGCAACGTGTAGATCGGGTCGTAATAGGGATAACGACGATCGAGAGCCGCGGGATCGTCGTGCTCGATCCCCGTGCGGTAGTTCTTCGTCCAGTAGGAGATCCCCCGCACGCGGTCGTACTCCTCGACCTGGTGCACCCACCGCTTGCCGACGAACGGAACGTCGCAGACGATGCGCGGGGTCGCGAAGCCCGGCAGGTAACCCATGATGGCGTGCTGCAGATCCTGGGCTTCCCACACCGACACGCGCCAGTGTTCCGAGTTCGGGATCATGTCGCACATGTAGAAGTAGTACGGCATGATCCGCGCCCGGTCGAGCAGGGTGAAGGAGAGATCGAGTAGGTCCTGGGGGGTCGCGTTGACGCCCCGCATGAGTACCCCCTGGTTGCGGACGTCGCGGAACCCCATCTCGTGGAGCTTCTTGACCGCGGTCGCCACCAGGGGCGTCAGTGAGTTCGCGTGATTGACGTGGGTGTGCACCGCGAGATCGACGTCGTGCTCGATCGCTTTTGTCGCCAGCCTCTCGAGACCATGCAGGACGTCGTCCTGGAGGAAGTGCTGCGGTAGGCCCATCAAGCCCTTGGTCGCGAGACGGATGTCCCGGATGTGCGGGATCTCGATGAGAGCGCCGACGAAATCTTCGAGATGGGCGATCGGCAGGTTCGCGATGTCGCCCCCGGACACGACCACGTCACGAACGCTCGGCGTGGCGCGGAGGTACTCGAGGATGGCGCGGTACCGCTCCTGCTGCTTGAGCTCGAAGCGATGCTTCAGAACCTGCGGCACGTTGTTGCCGACGAGGTCCATGCGCGTGCAGTGTCCGCAGTACTGGGGACAGGTCGCGAGAAGCTCGGCCAGCACCTTCGTCGGGTAGCGGTGCGTCAATCCCTCGACCGCCCACATGTCGGCCTCGTGCAGCGAGTCGCGTTGGGAAAAGGGGTGCGACGGC
The DNA here is from genome assembly GCA_035688995.1 of Actinomycetota bacterium. Taxonomy (GTDB): domain Bacteria; phylum Actinomycetota; class CADDZG01; order CADDZG01; family WHSQ01; genus DASSMG01. Next base: position 7,030 of record DASSMG010000014.1, on the reverse strand, counting down.
CAGTTAGCGTCGCGGTCGGCGAACGCCGGGATCATGTACCGGCGGATCGGGTCGTTCCACAGATCGCCCTCGTTCATCGTGTTGAGCATCTGGGGCGTCACCAGCATCGACATCGTGGCGCGCTCGCGCTGGTCCCTGGCGATCGAATCGGCAAGATCGGCCGGCAGGTGATCGCCGAGCGCGCGCCTCAGCTCGTCGAGGTTCTTGACCGAGTGGAGCCGCTGCCACCGGGCGCTGAGCCACTCCTTCTCGGTGACGTCGCGGTATCCCGGGAGCCGCCGCCAGTCGGGCTCCACGAAGGCGCGGGTCGGCGGGTAGGCGTACGGCTGGGGCCCTCCGCCGAGGGCGGCGCGAGCGGCCCGGGCGCGCTGGGGCGAGGTGCTGTGAACGGCGCGGTTGAGCGGAGCCATGGCATCTATCCCTTGCGGATCTCGAGTGGCAGCCGACTACAATTCTGGACAAGCACAGTCTAGCGGAATATCGTTAGGTACTAAAGCCTTTTCTCGAACTCTGTTCGGGACTCCCCCCTGCCCGGAGGTGGACATGGACGCCAAGGATCGAGCGATCGTGGTCCTGCTGGAGCAGGACGCTCGCATGGGCTACGCCGAGATCGGAACCCGGGTGGGCCTGGCGGCGTCGTCGGTGCACGACCGGGTCCGCAAGCTCGAGAAGGCCGGCGTGATCGCGGGTTACCGGGCCGAGGTCGACATGGAGGCCGTGGGGCTTCCCATCACGGCGATCGTCAGCCTCGCCCTGAGGCCGAGCTCACCGACCGACATCCCCTCTCGCGTGGCCGAGTTCCCTCTCGTCGAGTCCTGCTACTCGGTGGCCGGCGACAACTCCTATGCGCTCGTGGTGAGGGCCCCCTCGACCAGGGCGCTCGAAGAACTGCTCGACGCGTTGCGGGGGAAGCTCGAGGTCGTCACCCGGGCCACGATCGTGCTGTCCACGCCCTTCGAGCGGCGGCCGATGGTCGCCTCGGGAGTCGCCGAGGAAGAGAGCGCTACCGCTCGTACCAACGGGGCGGACTGAGCGCCCGGAAGATCGCCAGCAGGAGCATCGCCGCGAGGATCGACCCGATCCACGGCACTCCCTTGTCGGCCCCGAAGAAGTGCTCCCACAGCTTCCCGCCGATGTAGATCCCGGCGATGCCGATGAAGATGGTCCCGAGGCACCCCACGGGGCTGCGCCCGGGGAGCAACAGGCGCGCCAAGGCCCCCACGATGATGCCGGCGATGACGTAGTCGACGGGACCCATGTCAGGCGGTGGTCAGGCCGCGACCGATCACGTAACGCTGGATCTGGTTCGTCCCCTCGACGATCTGGAGGCCTTTCGCCTCGCGCATGTAGCGCTCGACCGGGTACTCCTTTATGTAGCCGTAGCCACCGTGGATCTGCACGGCGTCGGTCGTCACCCTCATGGCGGTGTCCGAGCAGAACAGCTTGGCCTCGGCCGCTTCACGCGAGAACGGCTCCCCCGCGTCCTTGAGCGCCGCCGCGAACCGGTAGAGCCTCCGTCCGGCCTCGATCTGGGTGGCCATGTCGGCCAGCATGAACTGGATGCCCTGGTTGTGCGCGACGGGCTTCCCGAACTGCTCGCGCTCCATGGCGAAGCGCAGAGCCGCCTCGAACGCAGCCTGAGCGAGTCCGATCGAGCAGGCCGCGATGCCGAGGCGCCCCGAGTCGAGCGACGCCAGCGCGATCCGGAACCCCTGCCCCTCGTCGCCCACGCGCCGACCCTCGGGCACCTCGGCGCCGTCCAGCTGCAGCATCCAGGTCGGCGACGAGCGCCACCCCATCTTGTCTTCCTTCTTCGAGCCTCCGAAGCCGGGCGTGCCTTTCTCGACGATGAAGGCCGTGACGCCGCGGGCCCCGTCCTCTCCGGTCCGGGCCATGACGAGCACGGCGTCGGCCTCGTTCCCGCGGGTGCAGAAGACCTTCGAGCCGGTCAGGCGGTAGACGCCGTCGGCTCGTTCCGCCTTCGTGGTGAGAGCGACGGCGTCGGACCCCGACCCCGGCTCCGAGAGCGAGTAGGCCCCGAACCACTCCCCCGTGCTGAGCTTCGCCAGCACGTCTTTCTTGAGCGCGTCGGAGCCGAACGTGTCCACCGCGAACGCGCACAGCGTGTGCACCGACAGACCGATCGCGAAGGGCAGGTAGGCGCGGGCCAGTTCTTCGATCACGAGCAGGTACGTCCCGTAGGGCTGCGCGGAGCCCCCGTACTCCTCGGCGAAGGGGATCCCCGTCAGGTCCAGCTCGGCGAGGCGCCGGTAGAGAGCGACGGGGTCCTCGGAGCGCTCCTCGTAGCCCGCGGCTTCGGGCGCGACCACCTCTTCGGCGAACTCCCGTACCATCTGTACGAGAGCGCGCTGCTCATCGTCGAGAAGGCGCAGATCGACCGGCATGCCCGCAGGATAAAGGCCACCGGCCGGTTCCTCTCCGACCACCCGAATCCCCGAGGACGCTGATGAAGATCGAGGACCGCCGCGGCGAATCGCTCTCCGAAGCCACCGTCACCCTGGAGGACGGGGAGCTGATCGATCTCCTCGAGGGTCTCGCCGACGTCGTCGAAGGAAACCGCGAGCACCTTCATTTCAACCAGCTCGGGGGCCCGCAACTCGTGGTCAGGCGAGCCGACGAGGGCGACCCGGACCCGATCGGCAGGCAGCTCGACTGGTGGATCGGTCCCCTCGTTCTGGTCGGCGCCGTGTTCCTGATCATCGGCGCGGTGACGTTCGTCCGCTGGGCCGTCGAGCTCGTGACCTGATCGTGGGATCCCCACAGATAACGGGTCTCGGGTCGCGCGCCGCGGCACTCGAGAGCTTGCGCTCTACCGCTCGCAACCCTCTCGACGTGCTCGTCGTCGGAGGCGGCATCACCGGTGCGGGGATCGCACTGGACGCGGCCAGCCGGGGGTTCTCGGTCGGTCTCGCCGAACGTCTCGATTTCGCGTCGGGCACCTCGAGCAAGTCCTCGAAGCTGGTACACGGTGGTCTGCGCTATCTGGAGCAACGCGAGTTCGCTCTCATGCGGGAGGCGTGTACCGAGAGGGATCTGTTGCGGCGCTTGGCACCCCACCTCGTCGAACCGATCCCCTTCGTTCTTCCCGCTTCGCACCGGAGCACCCGGGCGAAGTTCGGCGTGGGGCTGTGGGCGTACGACGCGCTGGCGAGCTTCCGCAACCTCAAGATCCACAAGCACGTCGAAGGGAGCGAGGCGGAAGCACTCGTCCCCGCGTTCCCCCGGGGCAAGCTCCGCGGCGCTTACGTCTTCTACGACTGCAAGACCGACGACGTGCGCCTCGTGATGGAGAACCTGGTCCAGGCGAAGCGCTACGGCGCGGTCTCTGCCAACTACTGCATGGTGCGCGACATCGTCGGGTCGGACCGCGGTTGCATCGCAACGGTCGAGGACACCGTGTCCGACGAGGTCTTCGAGATCCATGCCGCTCGCGTCGTATCGGCGGCAGGCGTCTGGGCCGACCGCGTCGAGGAGCTCGCCCGTCCGGGAGCGACGCCCCGACTGCGGCCTTCGAAGGGTGTGCACATCTTGCTGGATCGCGAGTCGCTTCCGTTGTCGGAGGCCGCCGCCTTCATCCCCGACGTTGAGCGCAAGCGCATGCTGTTCGTGATCCCGTGGCTCGACGCGGTTCTCGTCGGAACCACCGACACTCCGCACGAGGGCACGCTCGATCAACCCGTCGTCGAAGCAACGGAGCGCGCCTATTGCCTCGACTCGTTGAACGCGACCTTCGGAACGTCGCTCAGGGACACCGACATCATCGGTGCCTATGCCGGACTCCGGCCGTTGATAGCGGGTCGTCGGGACGAGACCGCCGATCTGTCGCGCCGCCACGCGGTCTACGAGATCTCGCCCGGGGTCATCGGTATCACCGGCGGCAAGATGACGACCTATCGCCGGATGGCCCGCGACGCAGTCGACCGGATCGCGGACGACCTCGGCAACGCGAACAAGAGCCGCACCCGATGGATCCGGCTCGGTTCTTCGAAAGTGGGTCCATTGCAGGCCGCGGTTGCGCGTCGGGGCCGCGCTCTCGGTATCTCCGCTGCGGCCGTGAGCGATCTCGTTCGCGCCTACGGCGACCGTGCCTTCGAAGTCCTCGACGTTGCCGACGCCACCGGCTTGACCCAGCCCCTGGTCGATGGATCGGCTCCGATCGCCGCCGTTGCCGCGTACTCGGTGCGCGCCGAGATGGCGGTGAGCGCTTCCGACCTGCTGGCGAGACGGACACGGCTGTCGCTGATCGATCCCCAGGCGGGCCTGGGCTCGCCCGTCGTGGGCGAGGTCCTCGCGCGCGAGCTCGACTGGACCGAAGCCGAGACCGCGCGACAGTTGAGCGCGCATCGTGCGAGCGTCGAGCTGGAGCGGGACCTGCCGCTTCATCCTTCCGCGCCGCGGTCCGATGCCGAGGTCGCGGCCGGGTGATCATCCGCGACGACGACGGCGACGTCATCAGGAGCTTCGACGGAACCCTTCTCGCCACCCGGAGCACGGGCGAGGGAGCCGCGCTGCCGCTGCTCGTCTGCAACGCCGTGGGAGCGAACCTCGCGCCGTGGAGGAAAGCGCTAGTGGACGTCGAGCGCGATCGAACGATCCTGTCGTGGGACATGCGCGGCCTACTGGGCTCCGGACATCCGGCGTCCGACCGTCTCGACCCCGGAGCCCATGCCGAGGACGCGGTTGCAGTCCTCGATCACTACGACGCCGACCGCGTCGTGCTCGCGTCGTGGAGCAACGGGAGCCGCGTCGCCCTCGAACTTGCCACCCGATATCCGGAACGCGTCGCCGCGCTGGTGATCGTCTGCGGCGGTTACGGGTGGAGCCTCCGCCGGACGTTCAGGAACCTCGATCTGTTCGCCGCCGTGCCCACGATCGCGGGAGTCGCCAAGCACTTCGGTGCGTCGCTACAAGCCCCTCTTCGCGCCCTTGTGGCGCGTCCCGAGATGGCCGGCTTGATCCGTCAGACCGGGGCGGTCGCCGCGACGGCCGACACCCTTCTGCTCCTCGAGCTGCTGCGCGGGATCGCCGAGAACGACCTGTCGACACTGCTCGCGACCTTCGAAGCCGTCGCCGGTGATCCGGCCCCCGAGCTGGGGGCGTCGGTGGAGGCCCCCGCACTGTTGGTGGCCGGCGAGAAGGACCCGTTCACCCAGATACAGCTCGTTGCCGAGCTCGCCGAGTCGATCCCCGACAGCCGGATGCTCGTCTACGAACGGGCGACCCACTATCTGCCGATCGAGTACCCCGGACGCCTCTCCGACGACATGCGGAAGTTCTTCGCCGAGGTAGGCGTCTAGCCGGAGCCGCGTTAGCCGACCCGGGGGAACAACGGCGGCCCCGGAAGCGTCCAAACATCGATGGCGGTGATCCAGTCCGCCCCACCCGCTCGTTCCCCCGCGCTGGACGAGGCGGTCGGGAGTGGAGGGAGCAGCGTCGCCGTTCCGCAACGCCCTTCCCGCTGGGACGGCGACCTGCCCGCCATCAAGACCCCAGTGACTCGAGGAATGCCTCGAGGGCCCGGTTCACCTCGTTCGGATGCGACAGGTTGGACGCGTGGCCCCCGCCGGGGATCACCGTGAGCCCCTCGCACAACGGCAAGCCGTCCGCCAGCGCCCGAGCCCGCTCCAGTGGGATCGACGCGTCGGCGTCCCCGTGCACGACGGCCGCGGGAACCCGGATCTCACCGAGCCGGTCGGTAACGTCCTCCCGGGTCGTCAGCGTGTGGAACGCGCGCCGCACCTGATCGATCGGCCTCGCCCGCCACTTCTCTTTCCACTCGTCGGCCGGGAAGGCGCCCATGATCGCGGCGGCGATGGCCTCGGCCACGTGATCCTCGAGACCGTTCTGCGCCCACGCCGCGAGCATCGCTTCGTAGACGGGTAAGGCGCCGGGGTTCTCGGTGCCGGCCTGCGAGTCGATCAGGAACAGACCCACCACTCGCTCGGGATGCAGAAGCGCGGTGCGCAGCGATAGGAAGCCTCCTTGGGACATCCCGACGAGAACGGCGCGGTCGACCCCCGCGTCGTCGAGCACCGCGACCAGGTCTTCCGCCGAATCCCAGTAGGTGAAATCGTCCGTCGCCTCGGTCGCACCGTGGCCGCGCTCGTCCCACGCGAGACAACGATGGCGATCCCGGAACGCGGCCACCTGAGGGTCGAACATGGAGCGATCCATCAACAGCCCGTGACTGAAGATCAGGGCGGGGTCCCCGGTGCCGGTGTCGGAGTAAGAGATGCGGGTGTCGCCCCGCGTTGCGTACGGCATCACACCTTGAGCCGGATCGCGTCCCTCAGGACCTCGAAGGTGGCCGGCGTATGGCCGAGCACCTCGCCGTCCGCTTCGATCAGCAGGGGACGATCCGACGTCACCGTGCAGCGCACCCGTTTGAACTCCTCGATGTCGGGGTGAGGCAGGTGGGTCCCCTTGAAGATCTTCGGCATGATCGCGATCGCCTCTCGCTTGCGCGCGTGCTCTACCTGGATGTCGAGCAGGCCGTCGGTCGGCGCGGCTTTCGGGGCGACCTTCATGCCACCTCCGAAGAACTGACAGTTCGCCACCACGATGTTGTTGGCGGGGCCCTCGTAGGAACGGTCCACCAGGTCGACCTTCACCTGCGCCAGCTTGTGCTTGCGCATCACGAGCCAGAAGGCAACGAGGTAGACCATCGGACCCAACCACCGCGGCAGCCGCTGAGCGCGCGCCACGACGTCGGCGCCGATGCCCGCCTCCGCGATGTTCGGGAAGTAGCGCACGACTGGGCCGTCGACGGACTCGTACGTGATCTTGCCGACGTCGATCGCGAAGCTCTCCGGTCCGTCGAGATGAGCGACCGCGACTCCGGGGGCCGCGGGGAGACCGAACGTCTTGATGAAGTCGGAGCCGGTCCCGGCCGCGATCACACCCAGAACCGCCTCGGCGGCGACCGGCCGGTCGTCCTCGATCATCCCGTTGACGACCTCGTGGATAGTTCCGTCTCCCCCCACCGCCACGAGGAAGCGACGCCCCTCGT
>DASSMG010000013.1:0-21607 GCA_035688995.1 Actinomycetota bacterium | reverse complement strand
GCGCCTCTTCGAGGATCTCTTGTGCCGCGTCGAGTGCGTCCGCCGGCGTCTCGATGCGCCGCGCGAGATGGATCCACGCCGACCGTCGCTCGCGGGCTGCCTCTTCGAAGGCCAACGCTCGCGCTCGATTCACGTCTCCTTCCGAGATCCGAGCAGCAACCAAAGCGCTCGCGTGATCGGCGCCCTCCTTTTCCAGAAGTTGCACGATGCGCTCCTCCGACAACGGTGTCAGGCGGATTACCTGGCACCGTGACTGCACGGTTTCGAGAAGCTCTTCGTCCCGGTCGCAGGTGAGGATGAAGATCGTGCCCGGTTGGGGTTCCTCGAGGGTCTTGAGGAGCGCGTTCTGAGCGGCCGGATTCATCCGTTCCGCCTCCTCGATGATGAAGACCTTGTAGCTCCCCTCGAAGGTCGATCGATTGGCCTCGGGGATGACGAACTCGCGGATCGTGTCGACCGGGATGAGCGGACCCTCGGCCACGATGTGGTGAACGTCGGGATGGCGACGTCTCCGTACGCGCAGGCAACTCGAGCATTCGCCACAGCCCTCGAGGGGCTCGACCGGGCATTCGAGAGCGGCGGCCATCGTCACTGCAACTGCGGTCTTGGACGCCCCCGCCGGTCCTTGTAGCAACCACGCGTGAGGGACGTCACCCGCGGCGATCTGGGACCGGAGCATCACCGCAGCCTGCACACCGGCTACGTGATCCCAGACGCTCATCGGGGCACCGGCTTCGGTCCCGGATCGTCCAGCGCTTCGAGTGCGGCAAGCCGTTCGGCCATGCGCTCCCGGTATTCCTCGACGACGCGACGATGAACCTCCTCGGGCGTGGCCGACGCATCGATCACCACGAAGCGCGCTCGGAAGCGTTTGGCGAGCTTCGTGTACGCGTCGTTGACCGCTCGATGGAACTCCTCGGCTTCGCTCTCGATGCGGTCGTGCTGCCCCGGGACGCGCGCGAGCCCTTCCCGAGGATCGACCTTCAGGTAGAAGACGAGATCGGGAACCGTGGCCCCCGTCGCCCATTCGCTGATGCCGTAGATCTCGTCGAGACCAAGACCGCGGGCGAGACCCTGATACGCGAGTGAGGAATCCACGAATCGATCCGACACGACGACTTTGCCCTCCTCGAGGGCGGGCTTGATCACGTCGGCCACGTGCTGCGCACGGTCCGCTGCATACAGGAGGGCCTCGGCGCGCGGGTCTATCTGTTCGGAAGCATCGAGAAGGATCTCTCGCACCCGGCGCCCGAGCTGCGTCCCGCCGGGCTCGCGCGTCGTGACCACTTCTTCGCCCTGGGCTTCGAGCCACCGCACGAAGGCCGCCATCTGGGTGCTCTTGCCGGCGCCTTCGCCCCCCTCGAAGGCGACGAAGTAGCCGCTTGCGGTCGCCGGTCGCGCCCGGGCCACGAAGTTGCGATTGCCTATCGCGCGCATAGACACCATTCCCCCGCCGACCGCGACCAGGCCCGCGATCCACAGCGTGGCGCGGGTTCCCGGCACATCGAGAGGTCCTGTAGGGAGCCACGTGATCGTGTGATCGCCGATCGCGCCCGCGATGAAGGGGAAGATCCCGAGGCCCAGCAACGTGCCGAGTCGGATGATCGTGTACGCGGCGCTGAAGGTTCGACCGCGTATCTCGTCGGCGGTCGTCTCGTGCATCAATGCGTAGCCGGTCGCATAGGCGCATCCGCCGAAGAAACCAAGCGCACTGGCGATCGGGATCGCGGAGTTGAGGCTGTTCATGCTGGCAAGCCCTATCAGCCCAACGCCCAACAGCAAGATCGACGAAGAGAACAGGATGTCCTTCTGGATCAGCTTCGATAGCAACCCGACGGCCAGCAATCCGACGATCATCCCGGTCGCGAGGAAGCCGACGAGGAACGCGAAGCCCGCCTGGCCCCCCTGTAGGACGTCGTGGACGAAACCGATCCCGAGCGAGAACACCGCCCCCGCCGCGGCGAAGGTGAATCCGATCCCGAGCAACCAGGGCCTCACTTGCTTGTGGACCGCGACGAATCTCAGTCCCTCTACGAGGTCGGCTTTGACCTGAGAGAAATCGAGCCGCGCCTTTCTGCGGCGCGACGTCGCGATGGTCAATGTCGAGATCATCCCGGCAGAGAACAAGAAACTGAGTGAGTCCATCCACAACGCGAGAGCTTCGTGTTGATCCTGTAACCCGCTCAGGGCGGTGACGTGCAGCGCGAGCCATCCTGCGAGGGTCGCGAGTCCCGCATAAACGACCGACGCCAGCGGCCACGCACCGTAGATCGCGATCAACGACAACGAGTTCGCGTGGGTCAGCTGTTTCGCCGAGACGAAGTGAGGTAACGACGCATCCTTCGCCGGTCCCCAGATCAAGGTAAGACTTTCGAGAATGACCGACGCCCCCAGGAGATAGATCAGGGCTCCCCCCGACGGCTTCGACAGGAAGGCGAGGGAGAAGATGATCACCGCCCTCGACGTGTCGGCCACGATCATCGTCTTCTTGCGGTCCCACCGGTCGGCAACCACTCCCGCGAGTGGACCGACGAAGAATCCGGGCAGAACCCGGGCGGTCATCACGGCACCGATCCCCGTAGGACCTGCGATCCGATTTGCCAAGAACGCGATGGCGAGCACGCCGACCCAGTCGCCGAGGCTAGACACGAACTGCGCTGCAAAGAATCGGAAGAAGTTCCCGTTCCGAAGAAGCGTCAGATAGGAGACCCGCTCTTCGGACTCCACGACGTGCAGCTCGGGCCGGTGAGGAGCTTGGACGGCAAAACCCTTTCTAGGAGGGAGAGGCTGGAGTCATCCTAGTTACGGGTCGCGTGGTGCGGCAGACCTTTACGAAGGCGTGGACGTCTTCTTGGTGGTCTTCTTGGCCGCCGTCTTCTTGGCGGTGGCCTTCTTAGCGGGCGTCTTCCGCGGCTTCTTCTTGATGTACTTGCATTCGGGATAGTTCGAGCACCCCGTGAACGGCCCGAACCGGCCCTTCTTCTCGACCAGAGGCGATCCACAGTCGGGACACGTCTCCCCGGTCTCCTTGGGGGGCTCCTTCTTTATGTAACGGCACTTCGGGTAGTTGGAGCACCCGACGAAGGGGCCGAAGCGGCCGGATTTCGCCACCAGCTCGTTCCCGCACTCGGGGCACGGTTCGCCGGTCCCCTCGGGATCGGCAAGCGGGTTGCCCTCCTCGTCGAGCTGCTGCGACCACTTGCAGCTCGGCTCGCCGTTCTCGTCCTTGATGTCGAAGCCGGTGCACGACCGGAACCACAAGCCGTGCTTGCCGAACTTCTCGATCACCGGACGTCCGCAGGTCGGACAAGTGAGATCGGTTGGGCGTTCGGGACGACTCATCTTGTCCTTCTGCTCGTCCACGTGAGCCGTGAACGAGGCCAGGAATCCGCAAACCACCGGCTGCATGGGGTTCTTGCCCTCGGCGATCCCGTCGAGGTCCTCTTCCATGCGGGCCGTGAATTGAAGGTCGACGATCTCGTTGAAGTGCTGCTCGAGCAGCTCGGTCACGACCTCGCCCCGCGTGGTCGGGAACAACCGTCGGCTCTCGAGCCGCACGTAGTCGCGGTCCTCGAGGGTTTTTATCGTCGGCGAGTAGGTCGAGGGGCGGCCGATGCCCTGCTTCTCCATCTCGCGAACGAGCGTCGCCTCCGTGTACCGCGGTGGGGGCTGGGTGAAGTGCTGCGCCGGCTCGAGGTCACGGAGGTCGAGAACGTCGCCCTCGGCGAGCTCCGGCAGAAGGCCTTCGGTTTCTTCGGGTTCGTCATCGTCCGTCTGCAGGTACACACGCATGTACCCGTCGAACTTGAGGATCTTGCCCGTGGCGCGGAAGGTCACCCCGTTCGAATCGATGTCTACCGATGTCTGGTCGTAGATCGCCTCGGCCATCTGCGATGCCACCGTCCGCTGCCAGATGATCTCGTACAAACGCAGTTCGTCCTTGCCGAGGGAGCCGGTCATGCCTTCGGGAGCGTTCGCAACCGAAGCGGGTCGGATGGCCTCGTGGGCCTCTTGGGCCCCCTTCGATTTCGCAGTGAATTGACGTACCTGGTGATAGTTCTTGCCGTACCGATCCTCGATCACACGGCCGATCTCTCCGAGCGCGTCGTTAGACAGGTTCGTTGAGTCGGTACGCATGTAAGTGATGTGGCCCGCTTCGTAAAGGGTTTGCGCAACCTTCATCGTCTTCCACACCGGGAAGCCCAACTTGCTCGACGCGGCCTGCTGAAGCGTCGATGTCTTGAACGGCGCGGGTGGGCTCGACTTACGTTCCGACTTGCGGATCTCGGTAACGGTCCAGGGACCGGGTGTGACGCGTTCGACGAGCGAAGTCGCGCTGTCTTCGTTCGGTAGCTGCGGCTCCTCTTTGTTCTGCGACGCCGGATAGATCGCCGAGAACTCTTCCTTGCTCTTCGTCGCGAGCCGCGCCGTTACGTCCCAGTACTCGGTCTCCTTGAAGGCGCGACGCTCACGTTCCCGCAACACGATCAGCAGCAACGCCGCGCTTTGCACGCGCCCGGCCGAAAGGTTCGGTCCGACGTTGCGCCACAGCAGCGGTGAAAGCTTGTAGCCGACGATCCGGTCGACCGCGCGGCGTGCTTGTTGCGCGTCGACGAGATCCATGTCGATGTCGCGAGGGTTCTCGAAAGCTTCGGTCACCGCTCGCTTGGTGATCTCGTTGAACGTGACGCGCCGGAGCTTGTCGGGCTTGATCTTCAACAGCTCGGCGATGTGCCACGCGATCGCCTCGCCCTCACGATCGGGGTCCGGCGCGAGCCACACGGCCTCGGCCTCTTTCAGCTCCTTGCGGATCGCGCTGACCGCCTTCTTGGACGTGGGACGGGCGATCGCCTCGTACTTGATCGAAACGGAGCCGTTGCACTCGATCGCGAAATCCGACTTCGGGAGATCCCGGACATGACCCATCGAGGCGAGGACCTTGTAGTCCTTGCCCATGTATTTCTCGATCGTCTTCGCTTTGGCCGGGGACTCCACGACCACTAGGTTCTTGGCCACGCAACTCCTAGCAGGAACTGGTAAAGGAACGAGGGTAGCCCTCGAGAGAGCGACTCGCCGGGTCTCGGTGCCCGGCGGGAATGAACGACTACTCCTTATTACGGCACGCTGTCAAGAACGCCGTTCGCCGGGAGGCTGTTCCCAGGTGCCCCTCCCCGGGGCCTCCACCGCCTACCATCAGCCGCCGTGGATGCCCTGGTAAATGCCGTCGAACGACTGGTTACCGATTACGGGTATCTCGGCATTTTCCTGCTCAGCCTCGCCTCCTCGGCCTGCATCCCCTTCCCCAACGAGGTCACGATGATGCTCGGCGGCTGGTACGCCGCCGACGGCCGTCTCAGCTTCGTGGCGGTTGTGGTCCTTGGGATCCTGGGCAACCTCGCCGGGTCTCTCGTCACCTACTGGGTGGGTCGGTGGAAGGGCCGGCCGTTCATCGAGCGCTACGGCCGCTACGTGATGATCCGGCCCCACGACATCGACCGGGCCGAGCGATGGTGGGACCGACACGGGGAGGCCGCGACTTTCTTCAGCCGGCTACTCCCGGTCCTGCGTTCGTTCATCTCGTTGCCCGCGGGGATCGCCGAGATGCCCTTCGGCCGCTTCCTCGTCTATTCGCTGCTGGGGATCGTCCCGTGGACGATCGGGCTCGCGTGGCTCGGGTTAGTGGTGAAGGACCGGTGGCACGACGTGCTCTCGTACTTCGACTGGCCGACCGCGATCATCGCCGTCGCGCTGGTGACCGCCGCGGTCGTGTGGGAAGTCCGCCGTCGTCGGGCCAGGAATCCCTCGCAGCACTAAGTCCCCGGTCCGGGGACTACTGGTTAGGCGAGCTCGATCTCGGGCGCGACGGCTTGCAGGCCTTCGATCCCGATCTGCAGGAACTCGTCGAGGGGGATGCCGATCGACTCCTCGACGTCGCGGATCTCCTCGCGCTCGACACCGGGGGCGAAGGACTTCTCCTTCAGCTTCTTCTTGACCGACGAGACCTTCATGCCTTGTGCCTTCTCGGGGCGCACCAGAGCGCACGCGACGAGGAGACCGGCCACCGCGTCGGCGTGGACGATCACCCGGTCGATGAGGTCTTTCCGATAGGCGGGGTCCTTGTGGGCGAGGATCGCGTTCAGCACGACCTCGTCGTCGTATCCCTCGGCGCGGAGCCACTCGACGGTCAACAGCGTGTGCCTCTCGAAGTCGTCGGCCGTGTCCTCGTAGTCGAGGTCGTGGAGCAGGCCGGCGAGTCCCCAGCGATCTTCGTCTGCCTCGAAGTGCCGGGCGAGCGCGCGCATGACACCTTCGACCGAGATCAGGTGGCGGTAGGTGATGTCCTTCTTCGTGTACTTCTTGACGATGGCGAGGGCTTCATCGCGCGTCATTGGTCGCCCGTCAGCGCCTTCTTCAGGTCCGACTCCGCCTCGGGCGCGGCGAGAGCGAGGACCTCATCACCGACCTGGAGAGGTGTCTCCGAACTCGGTGCGATCACGTGCTTCTCGCGCACGATCGCGACGAGAGTGCTGTCCGCAGGCAACCCCAACTCTCCGACGGTCTTGCCGTCGGCGGGCGATCCCTCCGCGAGCGTGACCTCGAGCAACGCGACCTTTCCGTGTTCCAGTCGCAGGAGCTGCACCAAGTCACCTTCCGAGAAGGCCTCCTCCACGAGAGAAGTCAGCAGGTGAGGGGTGCTGACGGCGACGTCCACGCCCCACGTCTCTGTGAACAGCCACTCGTTGTCGGGATGGTTGACCCGTGCCACGACACGCGGCACTGCGAACTCCTGCTTGGCGAGTAACGAGATCACAAGGTTGTCTTCATCGTCGCCGGTAGCGGCAACCATCACGTCACACGACGACAGCACGGCCGCATCGAGGGTGTGGAGCTCGCACGCGTCCCCGGCAACCCAGTTCACGTCCAGTTCGCCCTGCAAGCTGGCGACCAGATCCTGGTTCTGCTCGATGAGCACCACGTCGTGTGACTTGCGCCGCAGGTCTTTCGCCACGAACGAGCCGACGTTGCCGGCCCCCGCTATCGCGATCCTTATCGAGCGGCGGGTCATGTGGGCTCGCCGATCTTCTTGATGGCATCCGGGAGCTCGATGAGGTCGCTGCGAACCACAGAAACGTGAAGGATGTCGCCTTCCTGGAGCGTCATCTTCGGATCCGGAACCCGTGGGATCCCGAAGCGGCTAACGGCGACGACTCGCCGCCGCCCGTCCAGGTCGACCTCGGTTGCGCTCTTTCCTATGAGGTTCGGCGACACGGGCACACCGGTAACGACGACCTCACCGTTGTCGACCGTGTACTCGACGGGGACCTCGTCCGGGAACAACGACCGAAGGATCTGGTCGGTGGTCCAGCGGACCGTCGCCACGGTTTGGATCCCCAGGCGCTGGTAGATCTGGGCCCGTCGGGGGTCGTAGATCCTCGCTACGACTTCGCGGGTCCGGTAGTGCTCGCGGGTGACTCGCGCACAGACGATGTTGGAGTTGTCGCCACTCGTGACCGCGGCGAACGCGTCCGCCTCCTTTATGCCCGCAGCCTCGAGGATCTCGCGATCGAAGGCGATCCCGATGATCTTCTTTCCGCTGAAGTCCGGCTTGAGCCGCTCGAACGCTTTCGGGTTCTTGTCGATAACCGCTACCGAATGGCCCAAGCGTTCGAGGTTGGTGGCGAGCTCCGATCCGACCCGACCGCAACCGGCGATGACTACGTGCATCTCTCCTCTTTGACTGGGGGCAGCGCGCGGATACTGCCATACTCTGCCCCCGTGGCTTTCTTCTCGAAGATGGTGGAGAAACTCGCGCGCCCCCCCGAGGAGGTCCGAGCGGAGAACGTCCGCGACTGGGCTTCCGCGTTGGAGGGAACCGTTCCGATCGCGGGTCTAGCGGCGCGCCAGCGATGCAAGGTAGCGGGCGTCGTGCAGAACATCCGGATCGACCCCCGCCCCGGTCGGGACTCGATGGAAGTCACGATCACCGACGGAACGGGCACCATGATCGCGAAGTGGCTCGGGCGGCAAGGGATGGCGGGGGTCCAACTGGGGATCGGCTTGGTGGTCGAGGGCATCGTCGGCGAGCAAGGTCGGGACCGGATGATCCTGAACCCCGAATACCAGCTGCTTCCCGGACCCGAGGCCGGGTGATCGGTGGCTAAAGCCCCAACGGCGCTGAAGCGGCTTCTGCTCGGACGCCCGATGTCCTCGGGCGAGCTGCATCACACCCTGCTGCCGAAGATCATCGCGTTGCCGATCTTCTCCTCCGACGCGCTTTCCTCGGTCGCCTACGCATCGCAGGAGATCATCCTCGTGCTAACGGGCGTAAGTCTGGCCGCGATCGGCCACGTGATGCCCATCTCGCTCGCGGTGGCGTCGTTGCTCGTGATCGTCGTCATCTCCTACCGACAGACCGTTCGGGCCTACCCGAGCGGCGGCGGAGCTTACATAGTCGCCCACGAGAACCTCGGTACCTTTCCCGGGCTCCTTGCCGCTTCGGCCCTGATGATCGATTACATCCTCACCGTCTCGGTGTCGATCACGGCCGGCGCAGATGCGGTGGTGTCGGCGGTGCCCGACCTCGCGCACGTCAAGGTCGAGCTGTGCATCGCGTTCATCTTGTTCATCACGCTCGCGAACCTTCGAGGGGTCAGAGAATCCGGGATCCTTTTCTCCGTCCCCACGTACGGATTCGTCATTTCGATCTACATCCTGATCATCACCGGGTTCGTGAAGTGCATCGGTGGCTGCCCGCCCGCCGAGAGCGCCCATGTGACCCTCGAGCACACCGCAGGAGCGGTCTCGATCTTCATCCTGTTACGGGCCTTTGCCGCCGGGACCTCTGCCCTAACGGGCGTCGAGGCGATCTCGAATGGGGTACCGGCGTTCCGCTATCCGCAGTCGCGCAATGCCGCCACAACGCTCGCGATCATGGGGACCATCTCCGTGTCGATGTTCCTCGGGATCTCATGGCTCGCGCACGGTACGCACGTCGTCTACACGGAGGAGCTGACGACCCAACGCACCGTCATCGCCCAGATAGCCGCCGCGATGTTCGCGAACGGGTGGTTCTTCTACGTGATCCAGGTCATGACCGCCGCGATCCTCATCCTTGCGGCCAACACCGCCTACCAGGACTTCCCCCGGCTGGCCTCGATCCTGGCTCGCGATCGGTTCATGCCTCGTCAGTTCCTCAACCGCGGCGACCGGTTGGTGTTTTCGAACGGGATCCTGATCCTCGCCGTGTTTGCGTCCGGTCTGATCTGGGCGTTCCGTGCCGACATCAACCATCTGATCCAGCTCTACCTGGTGGGCGTGTTCATCTCATTCACCCTGTCGCAGTTCGGCATGGTCGTTCACTGGCGGAAGACTCACGAACCCGGATGGCGTCGCAGCGCCTTCATCAATCTGTTCGGCGGCAGCGTCACCGCAGTGGTGCTGTGCGTCGTGGTCGCAACGAAGTTCAGCAAGGGCGCGTGGATCGTCATCGTTGCGATCCCGCTCCTCCTGATGACGATGAGGGCGATCCACAGCCATTACCGGGACCTCAGCGCGGCGCTCGCGCATCCCGAGCGGCGGCCTCCCGACAAACGACCCGGTGATCAGCATCTGGTGATCTACACCGAGCGCATCGATGCCGCCGCGGCCCGAGCGGTCGGCTACGCGCGATCGGTCCGACCCAAGAGCGTGACCGCGATCACGACGGACACCGCGTGCCAGGCGGCGTGGAGCCGGCTCGCGCCGGAGATCCCGATCGAGACTCTGAACGGAACCAGCGGAGGCAGCACGTTCAAGCGCGTCGAGGCCTACCTCGAAGCGCGCCGCGCCCAGATCGCCGGAGATGACTTCTTGACCGTGATTACCCCCGAGGTTCTACAGACACAAGGACTGGGCGAGGTGATCCGCCACCCCGCACTCCATCGTCTGAAGGCACAGTTGGTCGGCGAGGCCAACGCGCAGGTGATGGACATCCCCGTACTTCGGTCCACGATCGATCCCACGGTCGATCAGGCGCACGAACCCGGGCGCAACTACGCGATCGTCCTGCTCGCCGGTCTCCATAACGCGAGCTTGCAGGCGATCGAGTACGCGGAGACGTTGCGTGCCACCGACATCCGGGCGGTGTCGTTCGGGCTGGACCCCGAAGAAACCGAACGCTTGGGGAACGAATGGTTGGCGGCACGCATCCCGCACCCCCTGGAGATCGACGACTCACCCTTCCGAGACATCGGTATCTCGCTGATCCAGTACATCCGGCCGTTCGAGCCGGACGGGATCAGGAGCGTGGTGACGGTTGTCATCCCCGAGTTCATCGTGACGAAGCGCCGCCATCATTTCCTTCACGGCAAGACGGCGCTGATCGTGAAGCGACATCTCCTCTTCGAACCGGGAGTCATCACGGTGAGCGTTCCGTACCGGATATGAAAAGGGGCCCCCTCGGGGGCCCCTTTCATGTAACGCGTAGATCGCTACTTACACACCTGCGCCTTCGAGCTGCGGCGCCGGCGTTGCCTCGTTCGCTCCATCGTCGGAGTCGAGGCCCGGCCCCTTGCGGCGAGCCGAGAACGTGAACGCCGTGACCAGGATCGCGAGCCCCACGACCACGATCACCACACGGAGACCCGTGTTGTCGTTGGCGACCGCGGTTACGACCGAGCTGGCCGCCAGCAGGGCCACCAGGTTCATGACCTTGATCAACGGGTTCAGCGCGGGC
Source organism: Actinomycetota bacterium (assembly GCA_035688995.1). GTDB lineage: Bacteria > Actinomycetota > CADDZG01 > CADDZG01 > WHSQ01 > DASSMG01. Next base: position 10,893 of record DASSMG010000013.1, on the reverse strand, counting down.
CCGGCGGTGTCCTTGAAGGGGTCACCGACCGTGTCGCCGATGACGCTGGCTTCGTGCGCCGGCGAACCCTTTCCGCCGTAGACACCATCCTCGATCAGCTTCTTGGCGTTGTCCCACGCACCTCCCGCGTTCGAGAGGTACACGGCCAGCAACTGCCCGACGAGGATCGCTCCGGCGAGGTAACCGCCGAGCGGGGCCGCTCCGAATGCGAAGCCGACGACGACCGGAGTGACGATCGCAAGGATCCCCGGCGTCGCAAGTTCCTGGAGCGAAGTCCGCGTGCAGATGTCGACCACCCGCGCGTAGTCGGGCTTCACCGAGTAATCCATGATCCCGGGGTTCTTCCGGAACTGCTCTCTAACTTCGAGCACGACGGTTCCGGCGGCGCGGCCGACGGCCTTGATCGTGAGCGACGCGAACAGGAACGGAACCGCGCCCCCGATCAAGAGACCGATCAGGATCTTCGGGTTGGCCACATCGATCGCAACCGACCCCACGATGTCCCGGAACGAACCGAACAGCGACGTAGCGGCAAGAACGGCCGTCGCGATCGCCATCCCCTTCGTGATCGCCTTCGTCGTGTTACCGATCGCGTCGAGTCCCGTCATGATGTGGTCGGCCTCTTCGCCGAGGCCACCGGACATCTCGGCAACACCGTGCGCGTTGTCCGAGATCGGTCCGTAGGTGTCCATCGAGACGATGACACCGACCGTGGTCAGCATCCCCATCCCGGTCAGAGCGATGTAGTACAGCGCCTTCGCAGCGTCGCCACCACCGAGGAGGTAGGCGGCGAAGATCGCACCGGCGATCACGAGCACCGCGAACACCGTCGACTCCATGCCGACCGCGGTTCCCTGGATGATCGTCGTCGCAGGACCCGTACGGGTCGACTTCGCGATCTCCTTCACGGGACCGCGCTCGGTCGATGTGTAGTACTCGGTCAGGAAGTGGATCACGAACGCGAGCACGAGTCCGAAGACCACGGCCCAGAACGTGTTGAGGTCTTTCACGTAGAACTTGGAGATGAAGAACACCCCGAGCGCCGAGGCCAATCCGGAGAGGATGAAGCCTCTGTTGATCGCCTTCATCCCGTGCTCGGTCTCGCTGCGTGGCTTGACCGCCTCGATACCGATGATCGAGGTGATGACGCCGACCGCACGGACGAACAACGGGAACAGCACCGCTGCGACCACCGAGCCGGTCCCCTGGTAAGCGACGAAACCGAGGATCAGAGCGGCGACCAACGTGACCTCGTACGACTCGAACAGGTCGGCCGCCATCCCAGCGCAGTCGCCGACGTTGTCACCTACGTTGTCGGCGATCGTCGCGGCGTTACGAGGGTCGTCCTCCGGGATGCCCTGCTCGACCTTCCCGACGAGGTCTGCACCGACGTCGGCGGCCTTCGTGAAGATCCCGCCACCCACACGCATGAACATCGCGAGCAGTGCGCCTCCGAAACCGAATCCGAAGAGAACGAGCGGCGCGCTGCCCTTGTAGATGATGAAGATCGCCGTCGCACCCAGGAGTCCCAGACCGACGGTGAACATCCCCGCAACTCCACCGGCGCGGAATGCGATCGTCATCGACTCGCGCAGACCGCGGCGAGCGGCGCTCGCGACGCGAACGTTCGCGCGTACCGCAAGGCCCATGCCGACGAAACCGGTAGCCGCCGAGAAGCTCGCGCCGAGCAGGAATGCGATCGAACGCGAGATGCGGATGCCCCAGTCGGGTGCTTCGAGTGCGAGCAGTCCGATACCGAGGATCACTACGAAGATCCCGAGCGTCCGGAACTGTCGCGTTAGGTACGCATTCGCGCCTTCCCGGATCGCGAGTGAGATCTCTTTCATCTTGTCGGTGCCCTCGTCCTTCGCGAGCACCCCGCGTACCAGCATGTACGCGTAGCCCAACGCGACGAGCGAGATACCGAGGATCACGTACAGAGTCGTGTTCTCGAATGTGCTCAGCGCGGGCAGATCGAGTTTCGTCGCCTCACCGGCGGCGAAGGTCAATGCGTGCATGTCGCCCCCTTGTTCATGCCGTCCTTTCTTGTTGGTCGCTCCTCGTGACGAAGATGTGGTTCGCCACCTTCTGACTGATCGTTCGCTCCTTGCCCGCCACGGTTAGGACGAGAGGACCGTCGAACGGGTGCTTCTCTTTCACCTCGACCTCGACACCGGGGCGAAGGCCCAGCGTGTCGAGGAACTCCACGATCTCGGGTTCGGTCGATCCGGGAACCGCCACCACGGCAACGTCGCCGGCTTCAAGCGCGTACAGGGGTGGCATCTCGGGCATGTCGGAGACGTCGGGCTCCGGGATCGGGAAGCCGTGAGGGCACGTCGTTGGCCGGTCGAGAGCAACGAAAAGCCGGTCTTCGACCTCCTGGGGCAGGTCGTGCTCGAAGGATCCGGCGAGACGATCGGCGTCGTTCCACGGGTAGCCGAGCATGTCGGCCAGGAAGCGCTCGACGATGCGGTGGCGCCGGATCGCACTGATCGCCGCCTGCCGTCCTGCCGGCGTCAGCACCACGCCTCGGTAGCGCTCGTGCTCGACGAGGTCGCGCTCGGCCAGGCGCTTCACCGCGGCCGTCGCCGTCCCGGGAGTGACCCCGAGAGCGTCGGCGAGCGCGCCGGTATGGGCCGCATCGACCCCTTTGGTGAGGCGATAGACGGCCTTCAGCGTGTCGCGATCGGATTTCGAGAGGTTGTTCTCCATGATTTCGAGGCGCGAGAACCTAACTTTTGACGCCCCAAAATGTCAAACGAAGCGGCTCAATGCCTCCGGATCACGAGCCGGGTGACCCGACCGCCGTCGCGGTCGTCGAAGGACGACTCGTCCACGAGCGACTCCAGGAGGGCCTGAGACAGCACGTCCCGGCTCGAGAACCCCTGGCTGTCGTCCACGTCTGCGGGGGCCACAGCGGGCGGTGAGGCCCCCTCGATCTCGACGGAGACCTCGTCCTCGGTATCGTCCCATCGCACGGTCACGGGATCGTCGTTGCCGTCGCCCTCCTGGGCGAGGACCACCGTCGTGCAGGCTTCCGAGACCGCGATGCGGAGGTTGTCCACCTCGTCCTCGTCGAGTCCCGCCTGGCGCGCCAGGGCCGCGACCGCAAGACGGACGACCCCCACGTAGACCGAGCGGGGTGGGATCGCGATATCGACGCCGGTCATAGCGACCGGCTATTCGGAGGAAGCGGTGGTGGCGTCGTCGACCGACGAGTGGATCGGGAACACCTTGGTGAGCCCGGTGATCTTGAAGATCTTGAGAATCTTGTCCTGGGTGCACACGAGCGACAGGCTGCCGTCGTGCGCCTTCACCCGCTTGAGGGCACCTACCAAAACGCCCAAACCGGTCGAATCGAGGAAATCGACGCCCTCGAGGTTCACGACCACGTCGTACGAGCCCTCCGAAACGAGCTCGATCAATTTCTCGCGCAGTTTCGGGGCCGTGTAGACGTCGATCTCGCCCTTGACGTCGACCACCGCGTGCGAGTCGACCTTCTGTACGTCGAGCCCCAGCTCCATGCGTTGATGCCTCCTAGGTGGATCAGTTAATCAATCGTCCGCAGCGCCGCATCCTAAACCCGGGTGTCCCCGCCTCCGATGCCGAAGAAACTTCGCGACCGCGAAGGATTTCCATCGTTTTGTGCCAAACCTTGGCTACCCTCGGGCCCGGGCAATTCTGCCCCCGACGATCAGGAAAGGAGCGACCCTTGAGTGCCATCGCGGCGAGCCTCAGGCGGCAATGGATCCCCGTGGCCACCCTCGGCCTCATCGCGGTCGCGATCGTCACGTGGTTGCTGGCAGGTCACTACATCAGCTCAGGGGGCTCGACGAGCACGCTGCCGCAAGCCGCCCCCGCGGTCGACCAGGCTCCGTGGAAGATCGATCGCTCTTTCGAAGGCACGGACGGCAAGCTCTCGGCCCACGAGAAGAAAGCGCTTCTTGCTCGCAGCGACGGAGCCGTGGACCTCGTCAAGAACGTCTTCGACGGCATCTTCCTTAACCCCGGGGACCTCGACGAGATCGTCGGCAAGACCTTCTCCAAGGATGCGGCGCGATCGCTCCACGCGCGGTCTCTAGGTTTCCCGGACGGGTCGACCGAGGTCAAAACGTTGACGCGTCATGCCGACGTCGGCGTGTCGAGCGACGGCGCGCGGTTCGCCACCGCGGAGGTCCGGATCGTCGCGAGCGCTAACGCCGGCAGCAAGGACCTGAAGGTCAAGCAGGCAGCGACCCTGTGGATCGAGCGCGACGGTGGGTCGTGGCAGGTCGTCGCATTCGACGTCGATCAGAAGCCGGCCAAATGATCAAGCGCGCTATCGGTGTCATCGTCGCGATCGCCCTCGTATGCGTGATCGTCCCGCTCATCGGACCGCGTGACGACGTAGCGACCGCGGCCGTAGAGATGGGGGCGGTTCACGAGTCCTACGTTCCGGCCCACGGGAAGATCTACGTGCTCGTGATCGGTAACGACGCCCGGTTCGGCAACCCGGACCAGTCGCGCGCCGATGCCATCCACCTGGTCGGCATCAACATCGACAAGATGCGCGGCGGGATCCTGAACTTCCCGCGCGACTCGTGGGTCTCGATCCCCGGACACGGCACCTCAAAGATCAACGAGGCGCTCTACGACGGTGGGCCTCAGCTTCTGGCGCAAACGCTCGAGTCGCTGACCGGCATCCACATCGATTACTGGATCATGACCGGGTTCCAGGGCTTCGACGGTCTGGTACGCGACCTGCACGGGGTTCAGTACAACGTCCCCCACCGCATCGACGACAACTTCTCCGGCGCGCATCTCGACGGTGGGAAGCAGATCCTGTCCGGGTGGGAAGCGCTCTCGTTCGTCCGCAGTCGTCACGCGTGGCCGAACGGAGACATCGACCGCACGACCAACCAGGCGAAGTTCCTACTCGCGCTGCTCAAGAAGCTGCGCGGGCAGGTCGACGGCGACCCTTCGCGGCTCCTCGACTGGATCGCCATCGTCCAGAAGCACACTCGTCTCGACATACCGGCGTCCGATCAGTTCAAACTCGGCGTTCTCGCATCCCACGTCCAACCAGGCCGGGTTGGGATCCAGACGGTTCCCGTGACGATCGGTGCCGTGGGGGCCGCGAGCGTCGTCTTCATCTCCCCCGGAGCGAAGACGATCTACGCGAAGTTCCGCAAGAACGCGTACCTCTAGGCCGCTGCGACGTCCGCCGCGAACGCGGCCGCGGACAAAGCGGATCCGGTGGCTTCCTCGATAAGAGAGTCCCAGCGCAGTAACGATCCGTGCCGGAAGACGCGCTCGACGAGGAACTCGCCCGCCGATCGCGACGCGACAAGCGCGCCGCACGCCTCTTCGATCGCGTTCGTGAGTTGCGACGCGAGCATCTCTCCAAGCAAGTAGTTGTGGTAGTAGACGGGCGAGGCGGCGAGGTGGATCTTCGATGCCCACGCACCGGCCGGAGCATCCTCCGGTTGCGGGACCATCTGGAATCTCTCGACCAGTTCCCACCACGTCGCGTCTAGATCGGCTTCGGGATCGGCGTACAGAGCACGCTCGAAATGCGTCATCACGAGGCCCCAGCGAGCGAACTGCAGGCTCTGCGCGGCGTTGGATCGACGCAGATCGTCGGCGAGAACGGTTACTTCGCTCTCGGCGACCCTCGCGTAGCTCTTCAGCCACGCCGGCATCCTCACCAGACGACCGCTGAGGATCGCGATCGCCTCCGTGACGAACGTGTGCGTCGCACGGCGCAGCAGGTACGGCAGATGGCGGTCGATCGAGATGTCATAGGCCGCGTGCCCCGACTCGTGGAGCATCACGCCGATCCAGGCTTCGCCGGGGATCACGTTGGCGAGGATGCGCACGTCGGACCCCGACCGATCGACGTCGAGGCAGAACGCATGCTGACACTTGAGCTCGCGCGGGTAGAGGTCGCTCTTCTCGATCACACCGGCGATGTCGATGCCCCAATCACCGAACGTCGCGATGGCGAGTTCGGCGGCGTCGCGCTCGCCCAAGAGCGGGTCGAGATCGACGTCCGTGTCCGGCGGGGGATCTTGGAAGAACGGGTCGGCGTAGTGCCACGCATCGATCCGGTCGCGACCGAACCTCTGTCGCAGACGATCGTCCAGTTGGCCCTTCCACCTTCGGAAGGGCTCGTCGGTCAGCTCCTCGAGCTCGCCGAGCCGGTCGAACAGCCACTCCTCCGACAGTTCCTGCAGCTCGAGAGACATCCGGTAGTAGTCGGCGAAACCAAGACGCAGCGCAACTTCATTCCGAGCTCGAACGAGGTCCTGCAACCGCTCCGCAACGACGGCGCCGACCCTCTTGGAAGCGGCCCACGCCTGCCTACGCCGTCCTTCGTCGTTCTCGGAGCGCAGGATCTCCTTGATGTCGTTCTCGCTGGCCCGGCGTCCGTCGATCTCGGGTCGGAAGGAAGCGAATTCACTCTCGATCGCGGTCGCCAGTCCGACTATCCGCACGCGCTCGTCGTCTTCCATCTGATTGCCGGTGAGGGACAGCCTCAGCACCTGAAGTTGACGTTTGAGAACCGGGTCGTGGATGTCCTCGTCGAGTGCCGCGAGTACGGCTGCATGCGCGTCGCGGTCACCTTTCACCCGACGTAATTCGATCTCCAGTTCGGCGCGCGTTGCGTCGTTCTGTGGCGTGGCGTGGATCTGCGATTCCCAGAAAGCGCGATGGAATCCGGACTCGAGCTCTTCGATCTTCGCTCCGAGGCTCTCGACCAATCGCGGAGCCGACGCTCGTTCCATCTCAAACCCTTCTCTAAGGGGCGCATCCTAGAGGGGCCTACCGGGAGCCCGACAACTCGAAATGCCACGGTTCGTTGGCAAGAGGTCGATGAAGTGGCAGACCGAGTTCCCCGGCAAGGCGAGCAGCCATCTCGACGTCACCACCGAGATCGACGGCGAGACCGCGTTCGTGCATCGAATGGCCGGGAGGCGCCACCCAGTCGTCGGCGGCCTCGGCGCTTCCGTAGCGCTGCAACGCGGCCGCCCACAGAGCTTGTTGTTCCTGGGTCGAACGGAAACCCGACTCGACATAGACGGCGCCGTGCGCGGCTTCGATCAATACCGAGACCGCTTGGGCCAAGTGGGGGTCGAGTCCGGCGACGGTTCCCGAGCCGGGGGCCAGGAAGGTCGGATCCATCACCGCACGAGCCGCAGCACGCGCGCTGCCTACGGCAACCTCAACCTGGACCGCCGTCGCTCCCGGTTCGCACAGACAACTCAGCAACCGGCCGTCGTTCAGTCCTGCGTAGAGCGCGGCAGCTTCCCGAGGATCGGCGGCGACGCCGGGGGCCGAAGCCGCGGCCGCCGCGAGCGCGGCAGCATCCGCGGCGGTCTGGGCGTTCGAGCGATCGAGTGCCGCACCACCCACCTCGATGCACCCCCACGAAAGAGCGACGGCGGTGAGTAGCGAGATGCAGCCGAGAAGGATCGTCACGGCTGCTCGATCGCCATCGTCGCGTCGTCGTGCATGTCCACGCCGGGGACCAGGCTCGAGATCACCGGGATCGATGGTTCCTCGCGGAAAGACACGCTGACCTTCACCGGCTCACCCCGGCGGCGTTCTGCCGGGGCCGGCGTTACACGCACCTCGAGCGGGGACAAACCCGATCTGCGTGCCGCTGCCTCTATCCGGCTCGGGTCGTCCTCGACGACGGCGACGCGCACCGCCTCTCGCGCCGCGTGGGCCAACCGGACGCGATCCACGGCGATCGCGCCGACCTGGACGATCGCTCCGACTACGAGCAGGACGACCGGAAGGAGCAGGACCAACTCGAGCGTTGCCTGCCCGCGCTCGTCGGCGGTCATCCCTGCGCGCGCTCGAGGAGTTGCTGAACGATCTGCTGGAACACGTGCGAGAGGGCGCCCGACTTCACGAACGCCGCGAAAACGCCGACCACCATGCCGGCCACTAGAAGAACGAGCGCGTACTCGGCCGTGGTCTGGCCGTCTTCACCGGACAGAACACGAGGCAACCTTGCGAACGGCATCTGCACCTCCTTGTCGTGACCGGTCTCTCACCGGTCGGGAGGCGATCACATCCGTTCGCGCCTCAGCGCGAGGTGGTGCCGGTCACATCTGGGTGCGCGACAGGGTCACCCGGTCGCCGACATTCACACCCCATCGCTCGAATGCGCCCTGGTTGACTTCGAGAGCCGCGTTGTAGTCGGCGTCGGGTGCATAAGTGGGACACGGTTCGGTGCGGCAGGGATCCATGTCCTGGATCGAGACGATCGTGGAGCTCTGATCGATGAACGCGATCGACAGAGGGATGAGCGTGTCTTTCATCCAGAAAGCTCCCCGCGTCGGTTGGGGGAACGTGAAGAGCATCCCTCGATCGTCGGGCAGCGAACGACGATCCATCAACCCTTTCTCGCGAGCCTGTTCGGTCTCCGCGACTTCGACCTGGATCAACACCGACCCCTCGTCGGTATCGATCAGAACGCTCCCCTTAGGCAACGCGGTCGACGATGGCTTCGGATCAGGATCGGATCGGTAACAAGAAGCCAGAGCGACGAGGATCGCGGCAACCGCCAGCACCTTTCGCATGCGATGAGCTTCGCATCTGTCAGCCGATACGCAGACTCCGAAGTAGCGGAACGAGGGCGAGCAAGACGAACGAAGGCAACGTGCACAGAGTCAGTGGCAGCACCATGAGGACGGGGGCCCGGCGAAGTCGTTCTTCGAAGAGGGTCTCGCTACTCGACCGTCGAGCCGCCGCTACCGCTTCGAGCGAGGCCGCCGGAGGAGATCCGTGACGCTGAGAGGTCGACAGCGCCGTCGCCACCGGTTCGAACGCCGCCACCGATCGCAACGCCCCCGGCAGATCCATCCCGAGCTTCAGCCTGCGGCGCACCGCGTCGGCGTCGCGGCCCCCATGGCTCACCGCCCGCATGACGGCGGCTCGAGGGTCCGATCCGCTTCTGATCTGGGCCGCGATCCGCTCGCACATGACCGCAACCACATCGTCTTCGGCCGATGGGGCCGGGATCAGACGGTTGGACCACTTCCATCCGGCCACCCCCAACACAATCCCCAACGAGATCGTGATGATGCCGATCACGTCACCGGACGTCTTGATCGCGAGCGGAAGGAAAAGCAGGGGGAGCGCCGCGATCATGCGGATCGACAATCGGGCCCCCGAAACGGCGGCGGACGAGGACTCTCTTTGTGCCTCCCGTCTGGTTTGCAGTTTGGAGATCGAACGGACCGCCGCCGCGGCGTCACTTCCGGCCAACTCGGCGATCGCCAGGGCCTCGGCAAGTGCTTCCGCCGAATCGAGGTCGGTCGCCGCGACCGCGTCGTGCACCGACTGACCGAGCCGAAGCCGGCGCGACGTCCGCTCGAGTTCCCCCGCACCCGAAGCCGAGACATCGACGTGCCAGCGCTCCACCGCAGCGCGAACGGGCGACCCCGTCGCGAGAAGGGCGGCCAGCTCGTCGTGATGGTGCACCGTCAGATCTCCACCACCTCGATCACCCGGCGCATCCCATCGACGCGTCCGAGTTGCACGATCACGTCGAAGGCTGCATCGAAGACGGCCCCCAGTCGGTCGAAGTCGCCGTGACCGTCGGAGGCAAGTGAGACGAAACGTTCTCGCACTCGCCGGGCGGAGGATGCGTGGATCGTGACCAGGGAACCGGGGTGACCGGTGGACATCGCGTCGAGTGCGATCCGCGCCTCGCGCCCGCGCACCTCGCCGACGACTATCCGATCGGGTCGCATCCTGAGAGCCGCTCGGACGAGGTCGGCAAGTGTGACCTCACCGCCGCCCTCGACGTTCGGGGGCCTGGTGACGAGAGACACGACATGAGGGGCTGCCGGATCTAGCTCACTCGATTCCTCGAGGACGACGATGCGCTCACTTTCGTCGATCAACGACAACAGCGCGTTCATCAATGTGGTCTTTCCGGATCCCGTCGGTCCGCTGATCGCGATGGTTCGACGCTCCTTGACCGATCGGGCGAGTTTCTCGGCGGTCTCCCGATCGAACATCCCGGTCCCGACGAGCGCGTTCAAGTCCCGCCGCACGGGAAAGCGCCGGATCGACACGATCGGGCCCCGACACGACAGCGGCGGGAGGACGACGTGCATTCGCGATCCATCTGCCAAACGGACGTCTCCGACCGGCCGGGCCGCATCGACGCGGCCGCCGGCCTCTCCTACGACCCGGTGGATGAAGGTGAACAACGCCTCGTCGTCGCCGAAGTCGACCGGTGTCCGCTCGAGGTGGCCATCGCGCTCGATCCACACCTCGCTCGGACCGTTGACGAGCACATCGGTGATCGCCGGATCGCGCATGAGCGGCGATAGTGGCCCGTAACCGTCGATGGCATCGGCGACATCGGACACCAGTGTGAGACCGTTCGGTAGCCCGCGGAGCAACTTCCTCAACGCGAGCCGACGGTCCGCCTCGTCGAGGTCGGCGATCTCGTCGTGCTCGTAGACGAGATCGAGAGCCTTGGTCAGAGCCTCTTTATCGCCCGGCATAACCGTTCGATCCGACGAGACCACGCTAAGAAGGGTGAAGTGACGAGACGTCCGTCGTCTTCGGCGTCCCGTAATGCCGGTGTGTGCGGAAGGTCGAGAGCTATCGGTCTTCCGATGATCCGTTGAAGGTCTTGCCGGCTCATCTCGCCGCCGCGTCCCGTCCGATTCGTGATCACCGCAGCAGGGACGTCTTCGCGTTCGCTCAAAAGTGCCGCAGCAGCTCGTGCCCCGGCCACGTTGCGAGGAACGACCACCACCGCCGCATCCGCACGTAGACCGCTCGGCCAGGTGCGACCGGCGTCGACGACCGTGAAGGGGAACTCGCGCACGGCCCGCGCCGCAACATCGGCGATCTCACCGGCGTCCCCATCGCGTGGAG
>DASSMG010000012.1:0-7365 GCA_035688995.1 Actinomycetota bacterium | reverse complement strand
TCTTCGGAAGGAAGACACCGTCGGCGATGAAGTTGTGCTGCGGAGCGTCGAGGTTCGTGAAGGTGATGCCCTCACCGGGAGCGACGACCACGGCTCGAGTGAGGAACCCGGCAGCGAAGCCCCCGGGCCCGGCTACTGCGGTCGCCGCCTGGGCCGGCAGGTTGGGGGCGAGCAGCAACGCCGCGGTGATGGTTGCCACAGCAATCTTTCTCATGACGAGTGATTCGCCGGGCCGGGCGCTCCCCCTGCTTCGCCCCTTTTGCCTTTTTTGTCACACCCCCTCGTCAGGATGAGAGGCATGGAAACAGCCCTCATCGACCAAGCCCTCGAGTTGCTGGAGAAAGCCGCCGCCGATCTGGAACCAGAGCTCCTTTCCGCTCCCGACGCGCGGCGGTTACTCGATTCCTATTCGCGGGCGCGGCGCCTGATCGATTTCGGGATCGCGGGTCTCTCGCGGAAGGTGGCCGATGCGGGAGAGGTCGCGCGGGCAACGGGAACTTCGATCGGTCAAGCGAAGGCCTTCGTCTCGACGGGCAACATCCTCGGCCGATCGGGCGACCTGCGCGAGGCCCTCCAACATGGAGAGGTATCCGTTGAGCAAGCGCACGAGATCGCCACAGCGGTGGAATCCGAACCGCTGCAGCGAGAGAGTTGATCGCAGTCGCTCGTTCGTCGAGTTTCCACGTCCTGAAGGAACGGGCTCGCAAGGTGAAACTCGAGGCCGAGCAGCATCACGATCTATCCATCCGTCAACGACAAGCGCGAGGCGAAGGGCAAAGGCCGCGCGCGTCGTCCGGAGTTGGTGGTCCTCGTGAGCCACGAAGTCGCCAAGAGAGGATGGAACGACGTGCGCCCGGGAGAGATGTGCAAGATCCCCGGCGTCGGCCCCGTGTCACCGAAGGTGGCTAGGTCGATCGCGGACGACGCGTTCCTAACCGGCGTGATCTACGACGGAAAGGACCTTCGCCATTTACGAAGGTGGACCCGGAGCATCCCGGCTGAAGTCGCCATCGCGTTGGAGTTGGGACCGCCACCGTCTTTCGATGGGATCGTCTGTGTCGATTGCGGGAACCGCTTCAGGACGGAGTTCGACCATCTCGAGCCCCACGCGGCACGAGGTCCGGCCTCTTACGAAAACCTCCAGCCTCGATGTTGGCCGTGCCACAAGGGAAAGACCGAACGAGACCGGCGAGCGGGAAAGCTCAAGCCACCTGATCCGTGAGGTGCGCCGGCCGTTGACCTACAGGCTCTTCAGACGCTGACTACATGTTCTTCAAGCGGCGGCGGAACTCTTTGACGTCGATGGGCTGCCAGTCGGTGTGGTCGTTGCGCCACCCTTCGAGGTCCTTGAAATAGGGACTGTCGTTGGCCATCGAGTGACCGATGATGTTGCGCATCCGGACGTGGAAGCGGAGCTTCAGGTAGCGCACCAGCTTCAGCACGGCTCGGATCTGCACGTGGCGGTGAAGTATCTGCCGATCGGCCCAGTGCGCACCCTCGCCGGTCTCCTGCACCATCTCGACACCGAGGGCCGTGTAGTTCAGTCCGATCGCATGGCGGCAACGGATCGATAGCCGGACCTGCCGGTAGATCGTGCCGTCCTTGTCGACGATGAAGTGGGCGCAAACCCCGGGCATCTCGCCCCGGTTCGGAGAGTTGGCGGCGAACGTGTTGTGCGCGCTCGAATAGGTCGAGCCGCCGGTGAAGTGAAGAACGATGACGCGCGGGTGTCGGAGTCGCCACGACTTGTGCCCGTAATGCCTCAGCGAATAGCGCGCCATCTGGTGCTTGCGCTTTGCCCCGTAAGGGATCGGGTCACGAACGATGCGAGGTCGCTGGTAGCTGGCCGTGCTCGGTCCCGCTATCACCATCAGGGCCGGCACGACCAGCACGAGAACGGAAAGACCCACAAGGGCGCGGCGCGGCATCGACGCAGTGTAGAAGCGAGCCCGGCCGATGAGGAACCGGCCGGGCTCGGATCGAGCTGTGGTTGCTGCTGCGGAGCTACTTGAGGCTGGGCCCACCCACGAGCTTGGCGACCAGTCCCTCGTACTGCTCACCGTTCGGGTTCGTCGGCGTGCAGTCGGCCATGCACCCGTCGACGAACGCTCCGTAAGGCGTGCCGTCGGGAGCGATCTCGACGTCGATGAAGTCGTACGCCGCCTGGCAACGTCCGGGGCCGCACTCGCGTCGGATCAGTGGGTCCTTCGGGTTGTTCACGGTGCCGGTATAGAAGAGCGGGTTCTTCGCCAAAGCGTTCGCGCTGATCGTGACGTAGCCGTTCCACGTCGTGTCTTTCCAGTAATCGGCGCGGCACTTGGGCTGACACTTCTGGTAGGGCGAGTTCGTCGACCCGTAATAGACGAGTGCGACCTTGCCCGGCGACCGAACGTCGATCTGCGGGAGGTTCGTCTCGTTCACACCCGGGGGCGCAACCATGACCGGGCGGCTGAAGTGCTTGCCGCCGTCCGTCGACGTCGCCATGTAGGGCATGCGGTTCTGCTGCCCGATCCACATGACGTAGATGTTGCCCTTGCTGTCGACCGTGACGCTGGGGTGCGGGGCACCCTCCTGCGGCTGACTCGGGCTGCGGATGTCGCTGACCTTGACGTGGTCCCAGGTGAGGCCCTCGTCGTGACTGATCGCGAGCATGACCTTGCCGCAGTACTCGCGCGGGATGTAAACGGTTCCATCCGGTCCGACCGCGCCGTGCCCGTGGAGGCCACCACAGAAACCGTTGACGCCGTAGAAGCCGGGGTCCTGCGATCCCGACGTGTCGTAGCCGTCGAACGCCGCGTCACCCGTGCGCTGGAAGGTGAGGCCGCCGTTGAGCGACTTCGCGCAGCTCGACGACCCGACGTCGTTCCAGCAGTAATAGAGAACGTTCGGGTAACCGACGGTTGGGCTGGTGGCGGGGGGTCCGGCAAACAGCGTCTGGTGATCGTTGACCGGCTGGCTGCACGACAACGGGTTCGTGATCCACGAAGCGCCCTTGTCGTCCGAGAAACTCATGTAGGAGCACGCGAGAGTGAGGTCGATCGTGAACACCCGGCCGGTCGTCTCGTCCACGTAGACGTAGGGATCGAGGCTGATCGCCATCTCGTGCTGACCGAGAACGCGCGGGGAGCTGTCCTCCCACGTCTTGCCCCCGTCCTTCGAGTGCATGACGAGCGTCCACGGCTCTCCGACGGGGTCGTCGAAGCCGGCGGCGGCGTAGAAGATCTCGCCTGACTTGTCGATGCCGAGGGTCGGCTCGAGCGCGTGCTCACCTATCGAGTAGGTGACTGCGGTCGGCGCGTTCCCGGCCCGGACCGCCTTTCCGTCGCGGTGAGCGACAGCCTTACCTCCGGTGGGTCGCTGAAGGCTGTCGGCGTTGGCCGACACGGCGGCTCCCATAGCGACGATCGATACGACCGCCACCACGGCGGCCGCGGTCCGAACTGTGAACCTGCGGGTCATGTCCCCTCCCCATCGAGCACCCAAGATGCACTGGAGTACTTCGTCCCTTTTGTGACGTATTCCTGCCACCCTCGAGGGCCGCTCGGCGGGCTACGCTCCGGGGATGGCAGATACCGCCGGCGTGTTCGAGGCGACGAAGGAGACCCTGACCGAGTTCGTCAGATCTCTGCCCGAGTCGGACCTGGCACGCCCGGTCCCCGCCACGCCCGACTGGACGGTGCAGGACGTCGTGGCGCACCTGGCGGGAGATGTCGCCCGCGTGATCGTCGGCGACTTCCCCATGGCGTTCTTCTCCGCTTTCGGCGAGGACCAAGCCGTGGGACCGTTGAACGACTGGACCGCCGGGATGGTCGAGGAACGCAGGGGCCGCTCGCTCGACGAGCTCCTCGCGGAGTGGGATGCGGGGTGCGTCACGCTCCTGGCGATGATGCGAGGCGAAACGCCGTGGCCCGACAACGTGCCGATGTTCGCGGACCGGGTCCTGGTCACCGACCTCGGGGTGCACCTGCACGATCTCTACGGGGCCTTCGGGATACAACGAGATCGTGACGGCGCTCCGGTCAAGCTGGGGTTATCCGGCTACATCGCGACGATCGGCTGGCGCTTGGCGACCGACGGGGTCCCGGCTCTTCGCATCGTCGCCGACAAGGAGTGGGTTGTGGGCGAGGGAGAGCCCGGCGCCACGGTCGGTTCGTCTCGATGGGAACTGTTCCGAGCGGCCTCCGGTCGCAGGAGCGTCGAGCAACTGCGCGGGTTCCAGTGGGACGGCGACCCTGAGCCTTACATCCGGTACTTCTATCCGTACGGCATCAGGACCGAAGCACTCGTCGAGTAACCGAACAAACGGAGGCTCACATGGCTACCGAACTGACCCTCGAAGAACTGCGCGACCTGTCGGGCGAACGCGACCTCGGCGTGTCGGAGTGGCACCGGATCGAGCAGAAGCACATCGATCTGTTCGCCGATGCGACGGGGGATCACCAGTGGATCCACGTGAACCCCGAGATGGCGGCACAGGGACCGTTCGGAACGACCATCGCCCACGGCTACCTGACGCTGTCGTTGCTGCCGATGCTCATGAGTCAGGTCATGACCGTGGTGGGCGCACGGATGGGGGTCAACTACGGCACGGACAAGATCCGCTTCACGAACGCGGTGCCCTCCGGCAGCAACGTCCGCCTCAAGGCGCGACTGCTCGAGAGCCAGCCGAAGGGTGACGGGACCCTCTACAAGGTCGGCGTCGAGATCGAGATCGAGGGCAACGACAAGCCAGCTTTAGTCGGAGAGGTCCTGTATCTCGTCTACTAGCGAGGCAAGGGTCATCGACCGTTCTGCGAGAAGTGCATGTAGTCCTTGAGCGAGTTCCAGCGCCCGCCCCATCCCCAGCCGATCGAGTCGAACGCATTCGTCACGACGTCACCCTCGAAGATCATGCCGGGACGGACCCAGCCGCGATCGGCATACGCGAGCGCGCGCTCCGGCAGGACGAGGTCGCCCCGCACGTAAGGGTTGTGGAAGGGATTGATGTCGATCGCCAGCCCGTAGGCGTGTTCCGACCAGTTGCTGCCGCCGGTGGCCGGCCGGCACTCGAACGACGAGGTGAGGTTCGTGTCGCCGTAAGGAGGGTCGCGTTGTTCCTGAAGAGTGACGACCCGCATCTCTTCGATCGGGAAATGGGCGGCGAACAACGACTGGAACACCGAAACCACATCGTCCGCCACGGAACGGTTCACGATCATCTCGCCGGTGTGCGATAGGTGATCGAAACCCCAGAACGTCATGTTGAGGTACGCGAGCTCGTCGAGCGTTACCGGGCACTTCTTCCGGAATGAAGACCTCGCTACGACCTCTGCCGGCACCTTCGAGATCGAGTAATGGAACTTCTTGTCGTTCGGGGGAGGCAGGAGATCCATCGTCGCGAGGCGGCGGTTGCGCAAGAGGGGCGGCGTCGGGCGTATGACGCCGAACCCGTCCGGACGCTTCGGTAGGACGCGATGGCCCAGCCACGTCGGTCGCTTCGTGACCCAGTGGTTGATCGGCGGGATGAAGCGCGGGGTGTGCGTTGCGGTCGGTGTCGGTTCGGCGCGTTGGCTGGGTGTGCGGTCGCGTTCCGCTACCGGAGCCGGTCCGGCACTGGTCCCCGAGCACGCGGTCAGCGCGACCAGAGTGGCGACGGCCCACGAACGCAACGGCATGACGCGACGGTATCGCCGCAGCCGGGATAGGCGTTAGCTCTCTTGCCGCAGCTCTCGCACGTCCGGAAGCGGCGTCAACACCGGTTCGAGACGCTCGCGCAGGTGCTCGTAGTTGGGTGGGAGCGCGAGATGCTCGCCGAGGGATTCGAGAGGTTCGTCGACCGCGAACCCCGGCCCCCTTGTAGCGATCTCGAACAGGACGCCGGACGGCTCCCTGAAGTAGATCGACTTGAAGTAATAGCGGTCGATGATCGGCGTGACGTCCGCGCCGGCCTCGCCCACCCGACGACGCCACTCCTGCTGTTCGTCGAGTCCGCAGGACCACGCGACATGGTGAACCGTCCCGGCCCCGCTCAGACCGTGGGCCGATGGTGGCTCGTCGTACGCGTACAAGGACCCTCGCTGGGCGCCGCGCGACTCCCACTCCCCCGTCCCGACGCTGTCGAAGCCCATCCCCTCTTTCAGGAACGGGGCACTTCCTTCGGGATCACTCGAGTACGTACGAACCCCGTCGAACCCTCGCAGCGCGAACTCTTCGGGGATCGCAGGATGCCGGGCCGTCAGAGCCGGGTCGCCGTTATCGACGATGCGGAACTCGAGCTCGAGGCCTTCGGGATCGCGGAAGCGAAGGAAAGAATCCCCCTTGGTCGATGCGATGCCGGCGTCGTCGAGACGTCTCTCCCAGAACGAGAGCGCGTCCTCGGAGCCGACCCGCCACGCGATCCGGTGAACCATCCCGTCGCCGGCACGACCCTGCGGTATCCCGGGATATTCGAAGAACGTGATGTCCGATCCCGCGTCGCCCTCCTCGTCCGCATAGAAGAGGTGATAGACGGTCGGATCGTCTTGGTTCACCGACTTCTTGACCAGGCGCAGGCCCAGCACTCCGGCATAGAAACGAACGTTTCCGGGTGCGTCGGCGGTGATGCAAGTGATGTGGTGGATGCCCTCTAGTTTCATCTCGGTCTCCAAGCTCTTACCGCCCGCCTACCCATGCTCGTCGGTATCTAACGTCGGGTCGGACTCGTGACGTCGGCAACGTCGGCCCGCAACAACTCGACGAGGTCCGAGGGCGCGATGTGAACGTTCACGCCGGGCGCACCCCCACCCAGCGCGATGAGAGGCCTCGCCGCGACGCTCGAGTCGAGCACCACCGGCAACGACCGCGCCGCGCCGAACGGCGTGATGGTGCCGACGACGTATCCCGTGACCGACTCGGCTTCCTGCCGGGGCGGGATGCTCACCCGCGACACGCCCAGATGCTTGCGAAGCTTCGGCCAGTCGATCTCACGATCGGCCGGAACGAGCACGAAGACGTAGTCGTCGCTCCCCTTACGCAGCACGATCGTCTTGACGAGATCGTGTAGCTCGATCCCCTGTCGCTCGGCGCTCTCCTCCGCGCTTCGGGCCGGTTCGGTGCGCCTGACGTCGAAGCGGGCGTCGAGGGCCTCGAGCGCGGCGATGGCGGAGGTCGTCTCGGGAGTCACAGGCGCGACAACCTAGCCCGGCGGGCGGCTATTCCTACGGACGGGAGGGAGTTCGCCCCCGGCGGCGAACCCTTCCTGAGAGCCGAACGGCTTCGATGCTTTGGATCCAAGGAGGAATCATGAGGCGGACGATCTCGATCGTTGCGTCGCTTGCGGTGCTCGCGGCCTTCGCCGTGCTGCCCGGCACCGCATCCGCAGCGGCGGCCAAGACCATCATCAAAGAC
>DASSMG010000011.1:0-7179 GCA_035688995.1 Actinomycetota bacterium | reverse complement strand
GATTCCCCCGATCGAGGCAGGGATTCCTGCGATCCGGGCGATATCTCTCGATCGTCGGCGGTTTTACGCGGCTCAGCGCGCCCCAGACGGTTGCTCAGTTACGAAAGTTCGAGGCCTAGGAGGCGGGCGGCGTTGCCCTTGAGGACCGCGTCCTGCTTGTCCCCCAGCTCGAGGTCGGCGATCTCGTCGAGGATCCGGCCGGGGTCGAGCATCGGGTAGTCGCTCCCCCACACGAACCGATCGCTGAGGCGACCGCGGGCGTCTCGCTTGACCTCCTCGGGGATGTACTTCGGACGCCACCCCGAGAGATCCACCCACACGTTCGTCTTGTGCATCGCGCTGGCCAGCACCTCGAGATGCCACGGGTACCCGAAGTGCGCCATCACGACAGTGAGATCGGGGTGCCGGGCCGCGACCATGTCCATCAACATCGGCCGGCCGTAGTCGTAGGCGATGCCCGAGCCGCCGGGCACACCGGCGCCGAGACCGGTCTGGCCCACGTGAACCACGATCGGCAGGCGGTGCTTCTCGCACATGTCCCACAGCGGGTCGTACTTCGGCTCGTTCGGATAGAACGCCTGGACCTGGGGATGGATCTTCAGACCCCGCAGGCCGAGTTCGCTGATCGCCCGGTCCAGTTCCTCGACGGCGTCGGGCTTGTGCGGGTCGACGCTCGCGAAGCCGACGAATTGCTCGGGGAAGGCACGGCAGACCTCCGCGACCTTGTCGTTGGTGAGCGGCGGCATTCCCGTGGCCGTCTCCGCGTCCCATGCGAGGAGCACGCCGAGGAGGTCCCAGTTGCGATATTCCTCGGCCATCTGCTCGACGGTCCGAACCCGCACCTCACTGCGGAAGTACTTCGCGGTGACCTCGAGCATCGGGCCGATCGAGCCCTCGAGCCACTCGGGGATCGAAGCATGGACGTGGAAATCGATAGCGCGCGGCATTCCTAGCCTGCCTTTCCGCTCGAGAGCGAGCTTGCCTAAAGGAAGAAGAAACTGATCGCCATGATGAAGTAGGCCGCAAGTAGTTGCGCGCCTTCAAGCCAATTCGACCTGCCGTCGAGCGCGATGAAGCCGAGGATCACCGCAGAGATCCCGACCGCCGCGATCTCGAACCCCGAGAAGATCAGATCGAGCGGGTGACCGGCGAGGAGGGACACGAAGACCAGTACGGGGGCCACGAACAGCGCGATCTGGGTCGACGAGCCGACCGCGATCTCGATCGACACGTCCATCTTGTCCTTGATCGCCATCAGGACCGCGGACGAGTGCTCGGCGGCGTTACCCACGATGGGCACGACGATCAGTCCGATGAACAACTTGGAAAGGCCCAGGTCCTCAACGGTCGGTTCGAGAGCCCCGACCAGGAGCTCGCTCATCACCGCCACGAGCGCGGTCGACCCGGCAAGGATCCCGATCGCCTTGCGCAACGACCAGTGCGGGTCGGCGCGTTCGAACTGAGTGCGCAAGAACGAGCGATGGGTAACGAACGAGAACCACATCATCGCGGCGTAGACGACCAGCAGCACGATCGCGACGCCGATCGACACCGCCTCGGTCCGGAAATCCGTGGATTCCGGAGTGAACGCGAACAGCGCCGGCATCAACAACGCGACCACGGCGATCACGAGCGACGTGGTGTGCAGACTCGTCGAGGCCCGGTTGAACGTCTGCTCGGAGCGTTTCCAGCCTCCGATCAGGAACGACGCGCCGAGGACCAGTAACGAGTTACCGATTATCGATCCGGTGATCGACGCTTTGACGATGCCGAGCTCACCCCGCCCGATGAGGAAGATCGAGATGATCAGCTCGGTGACGTTGCCGAACGTCGCGTTGAGAAGGCCGCCGACCTGCGGACCACTGCGGGCCGCGAGCTCCTCGGTCGAGGTGCCGATCAATCCGGCCAGCGGAAGGATCGCGAGCGCCGAGACGACGAAGATCGCGATCTCGTTGCTGTGGACGACCTCGAGAACCACGGCCACGGGCACCAATGCGAGGAGCCACCACAGTCGCGGCTTGAACATGGCTCGTGACCCTAACGGTCGAGGATCCGCCGCAGCTCCGCCGTGGCCGCCACCGGATCGGAGGCTTCGGTGATCGCACGGACGACGACGATCCGGGTTGCTCCGGCCGCGACGACATCGGGAAGGTTGCCGGGGTCGATGCCGCCGATCGCGAACCACGGCGCGGTCCCGCCGATCGACGCGGCGTGTTCGATCAGCTCCAGCCCCACACCGGGTCGCCCCAGTTTCGTGGGCGTTTCGTAAACCGGCCCAACCGCGAAGTAATCGGCACCCGACGTCGTCGCCGCGTCGACCTCCTCGGGGCGATGCGTGGACAGCCCGACGATCCGATCGCCGACGATCGAGCGCGCGGCCCCCACCGGCAGATCGTTCTGGCCCACGTGAACACCGTCGGCCCCCACGGCCACCGCGATGTCGGCACGATCGTTGACGATGAACGGCACTCCGGCCGCTCGGCACGCGTCGGCGATGGGAACCGCCGCGGCGATCACGTCGCCGGCTTCCATCTCCTTCTCACGCAGCTGGATGAGGTCGACACCGGCAGAGGCGAGTTGCGGGACGAAGTCGACGAGCAACCCCGCGGCGATGCGGGCCGTAGAAACGAGGTAGAGGCGCGCCGACGACAGGTCGGTCACAGCGCGATCGCCGTCGGGCCCCCGTCGCCCGAATCCCAGATGTCGGCGTCCGGGTCTTCACCGGCATCGCGCTCGTAGCCCTTCATCCGCTCGGCGATCTTCCGAAGGGCGTAAGGGGTCCGCAACAGCGCGACGGCGACGAACGCGTAGGGGCCCACGTCGGTGAGCACCTCGTACCAGCGCTTGTCGAGTAACGGAGAGACCGCGATCCACACGATCACCAGGCCAAGAAGGATCTCGGCCAGCACCTTGGGGGCCGGATGCTTTGACATCTCTTCGTACCGCTCTCGCATGAGCCTCACCGCGAGACGTCCTCGCACGCGACGCAGTCGCAACCAAGTTCGCCGCGCCGGATAGAAACGCGCGAGCAACTCGACGAACGACATCGTCAGCACTGCAACGAAAGCAGCGATCACCCCACTGGCCATGGCCCCCAGGTTAAGCCGACGCGAAAAGGAGGGGGCGAGACCGCCCCCTCCTTTGTCTGGGTTCTTTTCTAGCCGGCGTTGTAGGTGAAGTTGGCGCCGCCGCCCTGGCCCTGCGCACCGGTGTAGATGCAGATGATGGCGTGCTTGGACATCGGCGGAACCTTCCCGGCCTCGCCTCCTGCCTCGCGCGTGTTGAAGTCGATGGTCGGAGGAGCACCGGCGTTCAGGGGGTCCCCGGCTACGTCGTCGATCGTGCCGAAGTCCGCCAGGTAGAATGTGATGTCCATGTCGACACTACCGAAGCCGCCGCTCGGCTCGAGCTTGAACGGCCTGTTGTAGGTCTTGGGATCGACGTCGAAGGACCATCCGATGACGCCGTTGTTGTTGCCCTGCGTGAGGATCGCGCCACGGCGGTGCAGGCCGGCGTAGCAGCCGCTGTCGTCCGTGTAGGGGGCCGGGGCCACGATCTGCCCCGCCTCGGTTTGGACCGGTTTGGCCTTCTTCGCCTTCTTGGCGTGAGCGGCCGGCATCAGAGACGTCGCGAGCAGGCCCGCGAGCGCCAACGTCATGAGCTTCTTCACGTCGTCCACCTCCAGTTGTGGGTACTGGAGGGATGGTTCGGCGTCCGGTCCCGCCTTCCTGCGGCTAGACGATGACCCGTGGCAGGGGGCCGGTGTCGGCCTCGTCAGCGGGGGTGGCCTCCCGAACCAGAGCCGGGCCCCCTCCCCGAGCGGTCGCGTGGGACAACGCGCGCCGGACCTCCGTGTAGCGCGGCAGATGGTGGAGGTGATAGCGCCCGGCCCTCGCTCCGCCCGACTCGACGATGAAGTGGGCGTAGCCGAGGAGACCCCCCAACGCACTGCGCTGCACGGCGAGGTCCGTGACCCGGCTGAGCGGGATCGAGCCCACGTGACGGGTTACGAGACCGCGTGCCGTGATGACCCGGCGATCGGTCAGGACGACGGTGTCGACGCGCCACGAAGCGACCTTCCAGATGGCCCGGGCACACACTGCGATCGCCGCCACGCCGACCACCAGATCGAACGCGTCGCGCGTATCGTTCGGCGTCACCACCGCACCGAGAACGAGAGCGATAACGATCGCAGCGGCGGCCGCCATCAGCGGCCTGAACAACACGACGGGGTGACGACGTGTCTCTATCAGGGGCCGTTCATCGTCGAGGAGCAATCGGTCGACTCTCACTCGTCGCAATATAGGTGCGCGCACCGCGCGGCCCGGGGATTAGCGCTGGTGCGCTTCGCTCCACCAGTTCAACCACAGGCGGCGAGACGTCCGCAGGTGTTCCCGCTCGCGGGAGAACACTTCGAGGGTCACAGTGCCGTCGTAACCAACTTCTTTCAGTTGGCGCGCGACCCCGGCCCAGTCGATCGCTCCAGCTCCGAGAGGAAGGTGAAGATCGTCGCCTCCGCCCCTGTTGTCGCTCAAGTGAACGTGAGCGAGACGATCACCGAACGCCTCGAGCAGGCGCGTCGTCCGGTTCTTCTCGCCCATGCCGAGACGCAGGTTCGCGTGCCCGACGTCGAGGTGGAACCCTGCGTCGGGGACCGCGTCGAGCACGGCCTTCAGATCGTCGACATCGGAGAAGAGCCGATCGAGGTTCTCGACCATGATGCGTATCCCGCGCTCGCGCGCATCGTCCGCCAGCGCGGCGATCGCCTCCGCGTTCATCTTGCGGATCTGTTCGAGTCCGTGGAGCGGAACGCGCTGATCGGGATGCACGTTCACGAGATCGACGCCCGCGTCGGCGAAGCAATCGAGACCGCGCCGGTACAGATCGCGGGCTTGCTGCCGCAACTCCTTGAACGGTGAGGCGATCGGGAGGTGCCACGCGGTGTGGCCCACGACTGCGAGACCCAAGTCGGCCACGAGCCGGCCGATCTCCTTCCCCTGAGGGAGCCACGTTGCAGGGGGCTCGAGCGTGAGATCGAGCAGGTCGAAGCCGTCCTCCGCGATGCGGTGGATCTCCTTCGTCACCGAACGTCCCGGGAAGTTCATCGCCCCGACCAGCACGCAGCGATACTCGCATGGGTAGCATCGGACGGGTCATGACCGACCGACGCGCCGCCTTCTTCGATCTCGACAAGACCCTGATCCCGGGGTCGAGCCTCTTCCTCCTCGCGCGCGGCCTCTACGACCGCGACATGCTCCGAGTGCGCGACCTCCTTCGCTTCGGGTGGGGACAGATGACGTTCCGGCTCGCCGGCGAGCGCAAGCGCAACGTCGATCGCTCGCGGGAGTCCACCCTAGATTTCGTCGCCGGTCGAAGCCGGGGCGAGCTGATGCAGTGGGGACGCGAGATAGCGCAGGAGCGGATCCTGCCGATCGTCTACGAGGACATCGTCAGGATCATCCACGGTCACTCGGAACACGGCGATCTGACCTTCCTCGTCACCGCGGCCCCCGTGGAACTTGCGGAGACGATCGCGCGCGAGCTCGCCATGACGGGCGCGATCGGAACCGTTGCCGAGGTCGATCACCAGGGTTACTACACGGGGCGGCTCGTCGAGGGCGTCATGCACGGACCGGCCAAATCGAAAGCGGCGGCCGAGAAGGCCGCCGAGTTCGGGATCGACCTGGGCGACTGCGCCGCGTACTCCGACTCGATGAACGACCTACCGCTGCTCGAATCGGTGGGGTATCCGCACGCGGTCAATCCCGAAGGCGAGCTGCGGCGGCTCGCGCTTCATCGCGGGTGGCCGATCCACGAGCTGCGGACGCGACGACGGGCCCTCCTGATCGGTGTGCCCGCGGGCTTGGGAGGTGTCGGTTTGTTCGGCGCCGGGATCGCGACCGGCATGGCGATCCAGCGACGTCGCAGCGCGATCATGCCGGGCCGTCTCCGCAGCGCGCTCCGCCGGCTCGGCCGCTAACCCGACCTAGAGGAGCGGAACGACTTCCTTCTGGAACCGCTCGCCGATCTCGAGGACCAGCGCAGGGGGGCCCAGAACGATGAGGTCGAGCATCGACACGCCCATCTCTTCGAGTCTCTTGATCGACCCCGCGACCGCGTCGGGAGGACCGGTCAGCGGCAGCTTCGCGTTCGTGTGGTCCGAGAACCACAAGGCCTGCTGATACGAGAGCGTGAACTTCGCCGGGTCGCGCCCTTCCTCGTCGAGGAAGCGTTTGAGCAGATCGATACGAGCGGACGCGCCGTCGAGCCCGGCCCCCTGGCCCGGCGCGGTGACCACGGCCCACCCGTCCCCCACCCGGGCCGCGCGCCGCAGAGCGCGGTCGCCGTGTCCTCCGATGACGATCGGGATCGGCGCGGTGGGGGCCGGCAAGAACCCGGCCTCCTGCCACGAATAGAACTCGCCCTCGAACGCGACCGGGTCACCCGACCAGATGGCCCGAAGGGCCCTGATGTACTCCTCGAGGCGAGCGCCACGGCGGTCGTATCCCACACCGACGCCCTCGAATTCCTCGCGCATCCAACCGGCTCCAACGCCGAGAACGATCCGGCCGGGAGCGAAGTTGTCGATGGTGGCGATCGTCTTGGCGAGAACGATCGGATGGCGGTACGCGGCGATCAACACGCCGGTGGCCATCTTCACGCGTGACGTGGCCCCGGCTATAACGCCGAACAGTCCGAGCGGATCGAAGAACGGGTCCTGCGGTTGCACCGCGTAATTGCCGCTCGACGTATAGGGGTACTTCGATTCCAGACCCGTCGGGGTGAAGAGATGGTCGAACATCCACACGGTGTCGAACCCAAGGCCCTCCGCTCCGACGGCAACCTCTCGGATCCCATCCGCGGTCACTCCGGCGCCGGCACTGGGAAGGTGGAGTCCGAAATCCATGCCGGGACCCTAGCCGCGCCGACGGGATCGGCTCGGCTACCTTCTCGGTTCGCGTTAGACAGACCAGATCGACCCGGGAGGCGCCTCATGCTGTTCTTCGTCAAGCAGGTCCACACGCCCGAGAACTGCCCCGCGCGACTCGACAAGGGGCCCGACGCGCTGTTCGATGCCGACGCGCCGGGGGTGAACGTTCGCTACGGAGTCGCCGATGTTCCCGGGCACACCCTGTATTTCCTGGTCGAGACCGACGACGTCACCTCACTGCACGCCTT
>DASSMG010000010.1:0-3484 GCA_035688995.1 Actinomycetota bacterium | reverse complement strand
GCCTCGATCGGTCGAAGCCGTTGTGGGAGATCTGGTTCGTGGAGGGACTCGCCGACGGCGGTTTCGCCCAGATATCGAAGACGCACCACGCGCTCGTCGACGGCGTTTCGGGCGCCGACCTGATGACCGTGATCCTCGACCTCACGCCGGAACCCGACAACCCCGAGCCCGAGCAGTGGATCCCGGACCCCGAGCCGACGCCCGACCAACTGGTGGCGGAAGCGTTGCGGGAGCGGATCACCTCTCCTGCCGAGTTGATCCGAAGCGCCCAGTCCGCCGCGATGGACCCCCGGCGCGTACCGAACCGGATCGTCGAGGCGGCGCGCGCCCTCGGTTCATTCGTGGGAGGGACGCTCGATTTCGCACCCGAATCAACCATCAACTCTCCGATCGGCCCGCACCGTCGCTTCGAGACCGTGCTGACCCCGCTCGACGATCTGAAGCAGGTGAAGAACGCGCTCGGGGGCACCGTCAACGACGTCGTGCTGGCCGCGGCATCCGGCGGGCTCCGTCATCTGCTGAAGAATCGCGGGGAACGGCTCGAGGGACTCGAGTTGCGCGCGATGGTTCCGGTGTCGGTCCGAGCGGACCAGGACCGAGGCGCCATGGGCAACCTGGTCGCCGCCATGTGGGCCCCGCTCCCGGTGTTCGAAGAAGACGCGGTGGCCCGGCTTCACTGGGTCAGCGACAAGATGCAGAACCTCAAGTCCTCGGGACAGGCGGTCGGTGCCCAGTTGCTGACGAGCATCGGCGAATGGGCGCCTCCCACGGTGCTCGCTCAGGCGTCGCGCCTGGTGTCGCGGCAGCGCGCTTATAACCTAGTGATCACGAACGTGCCGGGCCCGCAGTTCCCGCTGTACACGATGGGCCACGAGATGAAAGAGGTCTATCCGGTCGTCCCGCTCACCAACAACACGAGTATCGGGATCGCCCTGTTCTCCTACAACGGGGTCGTGTGTTGGGGGCTGCTCGGTGATTACGACGCCGCGCGAGACCTCGGCGCGCTCGCCGAAGGCATCGAGAAATCGGTCGCGGAGCTGGTCGCCGCCGCCGGCTGATCCCTAGCCCTGGTCCACCTGCGGAGTGACTACTTCGAGGTGAACATGTCGAGGCGGCGGCACACCTCGATCGCGCGGCGCTCGAACTCCTCGTAATTGCCCTCGGCCGCCAGATGCGGGTCGAACACCGAATCGGCAAAGCCCACGAGCTCGGCCCCCGCGTCGAGATAACCGAGATAGTTCTCTGCGGTCAGGCCGCCCGTCACGAGGATCGGAGTCCCGTTCAGCGGCCCGAGGATGTCGGCGATGTAGTCGGGGCCTCCAAGGCGTTCGCCGGGAAACACCTTCACCCAGTCGGCACCGGCCTCGCGGGCAAGGAAGACCTCGGTGGGGGTCGCGGCACCCAGAGCTATCGGCATCGACAGTTCGTGAGCCGCATCCACGATCTCCGGCACCATCACCGGCGTCACGGCGAACTCGGCACCGGCGTCGTAGGCCTCCTTGACCTGTTCCGGGGCAGTGATCGTGCCCGCGCCGATGATCGCATCGACCCGTCCGGCGACGTCGGCGAGAGCATCGGTGGCGCCCGGGGTGTTCATCGTGATCTCGACCGCCTCGAAGCCGCCCCGGACCGCGGCCGCGATCCCCTCGACCGCGTGCTCCGGCTTCTGCGTCCGGAAGATCGCGATCAGTTGAGCGTCCCGAAGGCGCTGAACGCGCGAGTCGAAAAGCTTCGAATTCATGGGGCCAGGTTACTAGGGCCGCGCCGGCAACTTGATAACGGGTCTCGGACTTCCGGTGGCGTCGGCCTGCGTTCGATCGGTCTTACGTGCCCCTTCCGGAATACCGGTAGACGTCGTAGCAAGTGAACTGATCGGCATGACAGTTGCCGAGCAGGTAGAGACCGGATCCCGGCACGTACTGGGGGTCCATCCAGGAACCCTGAGCATCGAGCGCCGGATCGTCGCTGTACGAACGCATCTTGATCGCGTACGCCATCATCTTGTTGATGTCGAAACGAGCGACCGAGTAGTTCCACCACACCGCGAACAGCGACCGTCCGCCTTTTCCGAAAGCGAGCCGCGCGAGCCTGTCCCCCGGAGAATCCGCCGCCGCCGGGATCCACGATTTGCCACCGTCGGTCGAAACGATGGCTTGATGGTTGTCGAGGGTTGCGATCCGCACGGGTTTTCCGGCCGCCTCGTAGATCGCGAAGTTGGTGGAGCCTCCCGAATCGGTCAGTGGTGTGCGGACCAGTGCCCACGTCTTGCCGCCATCCTTCGAGACGGCGGGTGCGAAGTGTTGCGCGGTTGCGTTCTTCTCGGGTGAGCGGAAAGCTCCCGCCGTCCACACGTGATCGGGATCGTCCTCGGAAACGTAGAGGGATTCGGGAATGAGATAGGAGTTGGGGAAGTCACCGGAGCCAAGCTGCTCGGTCCACGACGCACCGCCGTCGTGACTTACGTACAAGCCGTGCAAGATCGAGCAGCCCTCGCAATCCCGCTGCGCCGAGCTGCCCCCGTTCCCGCGCTCGACATAGATCGTCTTGGGCTGGCTCGGTGAGATGGCCAGCGGACCGGTCCCCCCCGCCATACCGGGAGGGATGGAAGTCAGGGCCCCCCAGGTGTTTCCCTCGTCGGCACTCGCGAAGATGTACGTCTCCGCCACCGTGTTCCAAACCGTCGCGGTCCGCACCTCGATGAACGCGTGGCCGTCGGAACCGATGTCGAGGTCATAGATGTGGCCGCAGGGATCGAAGAAGGGCACGGCGTCGGGGATCCTCTTGCAGTCGAGGAAGGGCGAATCGGGGGTCGCGAAGACCTTCTTCCACGTGCAGCCGGAGTCGCTCGTCCGGAAAACCTGGTTCCCGGTTCCGATCAGCATGACGTTCGGCTCGGAAGGGGACACGGCCAGGGTCTCTGCGCCGAAGGTCCCGACCATCGGGATGCCGGCCTGCTCGAAGTCGGGGCCCTCGATGCTGACCCAGCCCGGATCCCGGGGCGCCACGCTCAACGGACACGCGGAGGCCGGACCTGCGGTGGCCGGGGTAACCGGGGCGCCCAGAAGCAGGGCCGCCACCACGATCGTCGCCGCCATCAGCTGCCGTCTCATGTGCGTCGCTCCCTCCTCCGCCGTCTACGAGGGCGATTCGCCGGAGAACCCCGCGCTACCTGGCCGGTGACCACTAGTGATCACGAGGGCGGGCCTAGGATCGAAGGGGAATGGCGCCGACCAAGGTCACGATCGAGGACGTTCGGCGGATCGCCAAGGACCTCCCCCGCAGCTACGAAGTGCTCGTTCGCGACCGGGTGAAATTCCGGGTCGGACGGCTCGTGTACCTCGCTTTTGCCCGCGACGAATCGATGATGGGCTTCGCCTTCCCGAAAGAGGAGCGAGAGGCCCTGGTGGCGTCGGAGCCCCACAAGTTCCTGATGCCCAAGAAGGGGGACCTGCGCTACAACTGGGTCGTCGTCCGCCTCGACGCC
>DASSMG010000009.1:0-6295 GCA_035688995.1 Actinomycetota bacterium | reverse complement strand
GCGCGTCCTCGAAGAGGTCCTGTCGTCCGAGAAGATCCCGTATCGCGTCGTCGGGGGAGTGCGGTTCTACGAGCGTAAGGAAGTCAAAGACCTGCTGGCGTGGTTGCGGGGGTCGGTCAACCCGTCCGACGCCGTGAGCATCGCCCGCGCGGCCCAAGCACCCCGCCGTGGGATCGGGGATACGTCGTTGGGTCGCCTCTCCGAGTTCGCTCGGCGGCACGAGATGCCGCTCGGTGATGTCTTCGCGATGGCCGAAGAGGTCAACGGGTTGTCCAAGCGGGCCACCGGCGGGGTCCTCGAGGCGGCGCGCATATTCGAGCGGATCAGGACGCTGGGGGAGGACGGCGCGACTCCCATCGGAGACATCGTCGAGACCGCGTGGAACATCACCGGATACATGGATGAGCTGGCGGCCGAGCGCTCGTTCGAAGCGCTTTCCCGGCAGGAGAATCTCAAGGAGCTTGCCGGTGTCGCGCGCGAGTACGAGGAGCGGGCGACGGAGCCGACGTTGACCGGCTTCCTCGAAGAGATCGCGTTGATCACCGACACGGACACGGTCGAGGGTGACGAGGCGGGCGTCACGCTGATGACGCTCCACAACGCGAAAGGTCTCGAATTCCCGGTCGTGTTCATCGTCGGGATCGAGGAAGGCGTGTTCCCTCACATCCGCTCGCTGGGCGACCCGGATCAACTCGAGGAAGAACGCCGGCTCTGCTACGTGGGCATCACGAGAGCGAAAGAGCGCCTCTATCTCCTGAACGCGTGGGCGCGCAGCTTGTGGGGCGGGACCAACTACAACCCTCCATCCCGCTTCCTCGGTGAGATCCCGGGCGAGCTGATCGCCGTCAGCGAACGGAAGACGCGAGCGACCCGGGCCGAGCGTGAGCGCGCCGATCCCGAGACCTTCCGCGTCGGTCAGGAGGTCGAGCACGAGCGGTGGGGCCGCGGCGTGATCCTCGAGATCGCCCGGTCGGGGATCGGGGGCCTCGAGGCGACGGTCCACTTCCCCGGGGCGGGAGGCGACAAGCGTCTCGATCTGAGCCTGGCCCCCATGAAACCGGCCCCCTAGCGGCCTGGGCCCTTAGACGTCTCGACTAAACCCGGCCCGGGGAACGGCCGAAGCCTTCAAGGTGAGAAAGCTCGCCGCCGCGTTCGGCGCGGCCCTCCTGCTCGGCGCCTGCAGCTCCGCGGCCGCGCCCGGAGCCGGTACCGTCCTTGACCAGGTCGACAAGGCGAAGGACGTGAAGACGACCGTCGAGTGCCAGCAGCAGTCGATGTACGGGAGCGGAGGAGGGACCTCCGCGGCGAACGGGAACTGCTGAAACTCAGTTCTCCGTGATCTCGATCGACTCGATGTAAACGGGCGTCACCGGTCTGACCGCCTCGAGCGGCTGATCGCCACCGTGGGTCGGAACGAGACTGATCTCTTTCAGGGTTTCGAACGAAGATTCGTCGACGCGTCCGAACAAGGAGTAAGCGGTCTGGTAGCCGGCGGGCCTGTTCTCGTGGACGACGATGAAGAAGGCGCTCCCGCCGGTGTTCGGACGACCCTCGTTCGCCATCCCCACCGCACCGAGGGTGTAGTCGTTCGGCTCCTTCGGTAACTCGTCCGGGATCGTGTAGCCGGGCCCGTCCGGTGGATCGAAGACGACATCGTTCGGATCGCCGGCTTCGATGACCGAGTTCGCCTCGATGCGGAAGAACTGCAACCCGTCGTAGAAGTGCTCCCGGGCCAGGAAGACGAAGTTGTTCACGTTCGCCGGCGCATCGTCCTCCAACAGGTCGACCGTGACGTCGCCGCACGAGGTATGGATCACCGCTCCGTAATCGACTCCGGCGTCGAGGACCGCGGCGGGGGACGGGTAGGAGCCGGGTGATGGTGCCGGAGGCTCGGTGCCGCCACACGCGACCTTGTCGGCGGGGTGCTCCGGGCGCGGATGGGGAGGCTCGACCGGCGGTCTCGCCGAGACGTAGCCGGTCACCACGACGACCGCAACGACCGTGAGCGCGACTACCCATCTGATCGCGCGACGTCGCCGTAGCTGGGTGGACCGGTCGCTCATCTGTTTCTCCATCGGGCGCGTCGCGCGTCGGGATCGCCGCGCGAGGCGACGGCGTCGAGCGCTCCCGCGATCGCCAGACCGAGGGACCGGGGGCCCAGATCGACGTCGAGCACGGCGTCGACGACCCCGAGTCGTTTGAGGTCGACCGCGCGCAGGGCAAGAGCGCGCGCCGCTTCTGCGGCACGGTCCGCATCGCGCCACAGGATCTCGGCCGCCCCTTCGGGGCCTATGACCGAGAAGAACGAGTCTCGGAACGCAAGCAGGACATCTCCGGCCGCGAGCGCGAGGGCCCCACCGCTTCCACCCTCGCCGGTAACTATCGACGCGATCGGGACGGTGCTCGCCAGCAGCGCATCGAATGTTGCGGCGATCTCCCAGGCGACGCCATCGCTCTCGGAGCGGGCCGACGGATCGGCTCCGCGCGTGTCGATCAACGTCACGAACGGAAGATGCAGGCGCCGCGCGACGGCGAGGCAGCGCCGCGCTTTCCGGTAACCATGCGGGCCGATCGGATGGGCGCGATCCAACGCGACGACGACCGCACGCCTGCCCGCGATCCGAACGACCGCGCTCATGACGGCAGGGTCGTCGGCCCCTCCTCGGTCACCTCGCAGTTCGACGAACGAGTCGCACGCATTCGGCAAGAGCTCGGAGGCCTTCGCGTGCGCCTCCGACCGCGCCGCGGTGACGACGTCCCAGGCATCCCGATCGTCTTCGATGGTTTCCGGTAGGACGTCGACGTCGCGGGGGTCGTCCGCGCTCACAGTGGTGAGAACGCGCGACACGAACGAAGGAGCGTCACCGGGGGTCACGACCTCGTCCACGAGTCCGTGCCCGAAGGCGCTGACCGCGGTGTGGCTGTCCGGTGGGAGGGGCTCGCCGGTGAATCGCTCGGCCACCCTCGGGCCGGCGAATCCGATCGTCGCGTCCGACTCTGCGACGGTGACGTCGGCGAGCGCGGCGATGCTCGCAAGAACACCCCCGGTCGTCGGATGACCCAGCACCGCGATGAAAGGAACGGCGGCGCGACCCAGTTCCGTTCGTGCCGCGGTGATCTTCGCCATCTGGATCAGCGAGCGCATCCCTTCCTGCATCCGTGCGCCTCCCGTGCGCGTGTGCAGCACGAACGGAATGCGGTCCGATGCCGCGCGCTCGATCGCACGAGCGATCCGCTCTCCCGTCACCTCGCCCATGCTTCCGCCGAAGAATTCGAAGGAGAACTGAGCGAGCTCGACCGCGTGCCCGCCGATGGTGGCGCGTCCCGTCACGACCGACTCGTCCACACCACTGCGTTCTGCCGCGGCTCGAACTCCATCCGCGTAACCCTCGAAGTCGAGGGGATCGCGCGTGGCGAGACCGTCCTCGGTCGGGACGAAGGTTCCGCGATCGGCTAGCGGCGCGCGTTCGGGCTCTCGTTCGGTCACGGGCTCTCCGGTTCGGACCAACCTGCTAGGGTCGAAAAGGTAGCAATCCCCAGTTCGTCGAGGAGCTGATAGTGGCTTCGGGTCGTCCGCGCATCATGGTCTCTAAGGTTGGCCTCGACGGCCACGATAGAGGCATCAAGGTCGTCGCGCGTGCTCTTAGAGACGCGGGTGTCGAAGTGATCTACACGGGGCTTCACCAGACCCCGGAGCAGATCGCGAGCGCCGCGATCCAGGAGGACGTGGACGCCGTTGGGCTCTCGTGCCTGTCGGGCGCACACATGACGCTGTTTCCTCGCGTGGTCGAGCTGCTGCGCGAACAAGGCGGGAACGACATCATCGTGTTCGGTGGCGGCATCATCCCGGAAGCCGACATCCCGGCCCTCGAGGCAGACGGTGTGCGGGCGATCTTCACGCCGGGTGCTCGCACGAAAGAGATCGTGGACTGGGTCAACTCGAACGTTCCGGTGCAAGGGGAGTAGATGGATCTTTTCGAATACCAAGGTAAGGAACTGCTTCGCAAGTTCGATGTGCCCGTACCCGAAGGGCGCGTCGCAACGACACCCGACGAGGCCGCTGAAGCCGCGGCGGGATTGGGCGGCAAGGTCGTGGTCAAGGCCCAGGTGCAGGTGGGTGGGCGCGGCAAGGCGGGCGGGATCAAGCTCGCCGAGTCACCCGAGGCCGCGCGCGAGGTTGCATCGCAGATCCTCGGGATGGACATCAAGGGCCACACCGTCAAGCGCGTGCTCGTCGAGCGCGCCGGGGACATCCGCGACGAGTACTACGTCTCGTTCCTGCTCGATCGTTCGGAACGCAAGTTCCTCGGGATGATGAGCTCGAAGGGCGGCGTCGACATCGAAGAGGTCGCCGCCACCGATCCCGATGCGATCGCTCGCGTGCACGTCGATCCTCTCGTCGGGATCTCCGACTTCCATGCACGCCGACTCGTCTTCGGTTCGAAGATCGACCCGGAAGCCCGCAAGGAAGCGATCGCACTGATACCCAGGCTCTACCGTGCTTTCGTCGAGCTCGATGCTTCTCTGGTCGAGGTCAATCCGCTCGTTCTCACCGGCGACGGTCGCGTCATGGCACTCGACGCGAAGGTCGCGGTCGACGAATCGGCGTCGTTCAGGCATCCGGTCTTCGACGAGCTCAAGGCAGCGCACGACATCCCGGAACAGGAGCGTTTCGCTAAAGAGCGCGGTCTGAACTTCATCAAGCTCGACGGCGACGTCGGGATCATCGGGAACGGCGCAGGTCTCGTCATGTCGACCCTCGACGTCGTCAAGGCGGCCGGCGGAGAACCGGCGAACTTCCTCGACGTCGGCGGCGGCGCGGGGGCCGAGCTCCTCGCCTCCGCGATCGAGGTCATCACGTCGAACCCCGAGGTGAAGAGCGTTCTGGTGAACATCTTCGGCGGGATCACGCGATGCGACCTCGTTGCTGAGGGGATCCTCGCGGCGCTCGAGCGCCTCGATGTGAAGGTCCCGATCGTCGTGCGGCTCGACGGAACCAACGCCGAGCAGGGCCGAAAGATGCTCGCCGATGCCCCGCACCCGATGCTCGTCGCCGCGGAGACGATGCTCGGAGCCGCGGAGAAGGCCGTCGAGCTGGCCCACGGAGGTGCGAGATGAGCATCCTCATCGACGAGAACACGAGATTGGTCGTCCAGGGCCTGACCGGCCGCGAGGGATCGTTCCACGCGGGTCGGAACCGGGATTACGGCACGAACCTCGTTGCCGGAGTGACGCCGGGCAAGGGCGGGACCGACGTGAACGGGGTTCCGGTGTTCGACACCGTGGCGGAGGCCGTATCGGCCACCGGTGCCAACACCGCGATGGTCTTCGTCCCGGCGCGCTTCGCGGCGGATGCCGTGCTCGAGGCTTACGACGGCGGCGTCGACGTGATCGTGGCGATCACCGAGAACATCCCTGCCATGGACATGGCCCGCGTGGTTCCGTACATCCGGAGCAGCGACCGCGATGCGACGTTGATCGGGCCCAACTGTCCGGGCCTCATCTCGCCGGGGCGCGCGAACGTCGGGATCATCCCCGGCGAGATCTGCTCGCAAGGACCGGTCGGGCTCGTGTCCCGGTCGGGCACGCTGACGTACCAGATCATCCACGAGCTCACCCAGCGGGGGATCGGTCAATCCACCTGTGTGGGGATCGGCGGGGACCCCATCCCCGGGAGCGACTTCATCGACATCCTGGCGAAGTTCGAAGACGACCCCCAAACCGAGATCGTCGTTTTCGTCGGCGAGATCGGGGGCGACGCGGAGGAGCGCGCTGCGGCGTGGGCGAAGGACAACATGACGAAGCCGATCGTGTCCTACATCGCGGGATTCACCGCGCCCCCCGGTAAGCGCATGGGTCACGCCGGGGCGATCATCTCGGGCTCGAAGGGAACCGCCCAGGCGAAAGCCGAGGCACTCGAGGCCGTTGGGATCCGCGTCGGACGCAATCCCACGGAGGTCGCGGAGCTCGTCGTCGAGGCACGTAAGGCGTCGTGACCCTTCGGATCAAGGAAGGCCCTCCCGGGTCCCCGTGGGACCGGGAGCTGTGGGGTCGGCTCGACAAGCTGACCGTCACTTCCGAGATCCTTGCCGGGAACCCGCTGGGCGATCCCGTGGATCGCCCGTTGTACGTCTACGTTCCCGAAGGTGTCGAGGACGACCGTTCCTATCCCTCGATCTACGTGATCCAGGGACTCACGGGCCAGGTCGACACGTGGTTGAACCGGTCGCCCTTCGAGCCGACGATGGTCGAGCGGTTGGATTCCATGTTCTCGGACAAAGAGGTTCCTCGCGCG
>DASSMG010000008.1:0-5545 GCA_035688995.1 Actinomycetota bacterium | reverse complement strand
CCGGGGGGGGTGGGGGTTAGACGGGGAAGATCTCGCCTTCCACGGCCCCGTTCTCGATCCACAGCAGGCCCATCGAAGGGAACGGGGCCTTGCGCTTCCACGTGGGGCTGCCCGGGTTGAACAGGAGCAGATCGCCGTCGTCATCGTTGACCGGGAGATGTGAGTGCCCGAAGACGACCACTCGGGCCCCCGGGAACCGGCTCCGCATCCGCTCTCGTCGACCCTTGCTCGCCCCCGAGTCGTGGAGCATCGCGATGGGAACACCGCCGAGCTCGATCTCGGTCACCTCCGAAGCGCCCCAGTCGCGCACGTCCCACGCGTCGCAATTCCCCATCACAACGGTCAGCGGCGCCAACGCTTTGAGCTCGTCGAGCAGGCCCGGGTCGACGACGTCACCGGCATGCAGGATGTGATCGGCGGTCTCGAGGTACGGCCACGCCCCCATCGGGAGCGTGCGGGTGAGACCTCTCGTATGCGTGTCTGCGATCACCGCGACCTTCACGGCCGCAACGTTACGGCCCGTGCTGGAGCGTCGGGCAGACGCGCTCGATCGTCGAGCGGATCGGGAACGCGGGATCGTCGCCGGGGAGCTTCGTCTTGCCGTCGAGGAAATAGCCCCCGCTCCATCCGCCCCACAGATGCTGGCGGCAGAACGAGTCGACGATCATCCATTCGCGCTCGCCCGCCGGCCGCTTCATCTCCTTGGCACTGCCCTCCAAGGGCCCGATCAGGTGCCGGAACTCGGCCAGCCAGTCTTTCGGTTTGCCGGTCTCGCGAGCGAAGTACGCGCCGTGGCCTTCGGCGAGGAACTGGTCCTCCCCGATGGGCGGCGCGGCACCGACCCCACCCGGGGACAGCCCGGCGTCGGGGTGCGTCGCTCCGAGGAACAGGCGCCGCCTCAGTTCGGTGGCGGTGAGCTTGCCGTCGCCGAGCTCGCAATCGCGTCGGGCCGAACCGCACCGATACGGCGAGCCGGATGCGATCACACCTCCGCGCTGTATCCGGCTCGGCCCCCCCAGGTCGCGGCGTGCGAGGTAGAGGGCGCGGGCGTACGTGCCGGCGATCGTTGGGGTTGCGTTCGAAGTCCCACCGAAGCCGGCCGACCCGGTTCCGCCGACCGTGGGCGATCCGTAGGCCGCGGGATAGTCGCTGCCGATACCCGCGATGTCGGCCGGCTTTCCGGCCCCCGTATATGCGGCATGGGCTCCCGGGCTCACTGCGCCGACCGTGACGATCCAGTCGGGACCCTCCTGCGACGACAGCAAGGTCGTGTTCGGGATCAAGAAGGCGTTCTCCTGACCGTTACCGGCCGAGAAGAAGATGGTCTGTCCGCGTTCGCTGGCCTTCTTCTGCAGTTCGGTATCCGACCCCGCGTACAACCTGTCGCGCGTCGCCGGCGTCACGCTGAATCCGTACGAGTTGCTGATCGCGTCGATCCACGGTTGCTGCATCGCCCAGTCGATCGCTCGCTCGGCATCGGCCGCGACACTGATGTTGAGGAACACGAGCAAACACTCCGGGCACGTGCCGTGCAGGTTGCCGATCGAAACGCTCGTCGTGCCCTGCCCGTGATCGTCGGGCGTTCCGTGGATGTCGTTCCCGGCGAAATCGATCGCGCCGATCACCTTCGTGTCGGGGATCCAGTAGTAATGAGGCTTCTGATCGGTCGTCGTTTGGACCCTGTTCCATTCGTTTGCGTCCTTCGCCGTCAGAGCCTCGACGCTCTCGTTCGCGTTCTTCTCTTCGAGCGAGAGATGCAGCGCGTCGTACGACGCGAATGCCTTGTTGGGGTTGGGGAAGCCCGGGAGCCACTTGTCGGGCGACGAGCTCAACGGCAGATCGTCGGACGGATCGCGGTTGAGCGCCTGCGGCATCTTGGACGCGAGATAGTCCCAGTGATACGGAGCGAACGTGTAGTCGATGACTGCGACGACGGTTGCATCGTCGGCGCCACGACGCGCGCTGCTCGGGCTCCCGGTCGCCAGCGCCGCGTGCGGCGCGATGGGACAGAGCGCGGCAACCAACGCCACGGTGGCGATCACTTTGCGGATCACAGCTCCCCCTCGTGAGCTAGGTCGATCTCTCTGAGGGTTCGCTCGTCGGCCGGGGGTTCCTGCGGGCGAGGGCCGTCGAGGGCCCGCCTCGGACGCGATTACCGGGTCGCGCCGGGCGCCGACCGGGCTAAGACGCTTTGGCGGTGGGGCTTTCGGGGGCCGGGGCGATCTCGCCGAGGGTGCCCCCGCAGACCGGGCACGCCGGGTCGCGACGCACCTTCACCTCGGCGAACGACGTCGACTGTGCATCGAACGTCAGGAGTCGTCCGACCAGAGGGTCGCCGTATCCCACTATCAACTTCAGTGCCTCGTTCGCTTGGAGACACCCAACGATGCCCGGGAGCACGCCCAGGACCCCTGCCTCGCTTCAGGTGGGGGCCAGCTCGGGTGGCGGTGCCTCGGGGTAGAGGCAGCGATAGCACGGTCCCTCGAACGGGATGAAGGTCGAGATCATGCCTTCGAAACGGAAGATCGAGCCGTGCACGACGGGTTTGCGGAGCGACACCGCGGTGTCGTTGACCGCGTAGCGCGTGTCGAAGTTGTCGCAGCCGTCCACGATCACGTCGTAGCGCGACAGGAGATCGGCGGCATTCGACTCGTCGAGCCGGAAAGCGTGAACTTCCACGTTGACGTCGGGATTCAGCTTCTCGATCGTTTGCTTCGCCGATTCAGCCTTCAACACCCCCACGGTCTCGGTGCTGTGGATCACCTGACGCTGGAGGTTCGATTCCTCGACGACGTCGGAATCGACGATGCCGATCGTTCCGACCCCCGCCGCCGCGAGATAGAGCAGCGCCGGCGAACCGAGTCCTCCCGCACCGATGCAGAGAACCTTCGAATCGAGCAGCTTCTTCTGACCGGCCTCACCGACCTCGGGAAGGATGAGGTGGCGCGAGTAGCGATCGCGCTGGGCCGCGTTCAGGACCTTAGGGATCTTGTAGTCGTAGCCGAGGTCTTTCCAGCGATTGAAACCGCCGGACATCGACACCACGTTCGAATAGCCGAGCTCTTTCATGACCCGGGCGCTGAAGACGCTTCGAACGCCGCTCGCGCAGTAGACGACGACCTCGTCGTCCTTGTCCGGCACGACGTCCTCGACGCGGCTCTCGAAATGGGCGCGAGCGAGGATGGCCGCGCCCGGGAGGACGCCGTTCTCGGTTTCGTCGGGCTCGCGGACGTCGAGGATCTGGGGACGATCACCGCGCTCGAGACGCCCCTTGAGGTCTTCGGGGGAGATCTCGCCGTCGATCTGGCCCTTCGCCTGTGCGAGCAGGTCGCGGAAGTTAGCCATCTTCGTACCTTACTATACGTAGAAAGTCTGGAGGCTGCCGCTCAGGCGTTGAGGGCTTCCTTGACCTCGATCACGGTGGGGTTGACGAGCAAGCGTCCCGCGACCTCCACGGTGGGCACGATGCGGTAGCCCCCGGTCGCCTCGACGATGCGATCGCCCAGTTGGCGATGCTCGTCGACGTCGACCTCCTCGTAAGGGATGCCGTTCTCCTCGAACTGTCTCTTGAGACGCCGGCAGTACCCGCACCACGTCGTCGAATACATCGTTACGGATCTGTTCATAGCTGCTTGATTCGGTGTCATGGCCGCCTTCCCTCTCTACAGGAGGAAACGGACTTCTCCCTTTAACGATTCCCCATATCGGGGGTCCGTACTCCCCTGAGGGGCGGAACGAGAGGCCGAGGGTGGCTACGCCGGCTTGGGGGCTTGCTTGGCCTTCGCGGCGACGATCTCGTCCGCGGTCTTGCCGCACCCGGGACAGAACTTCGAGTCGGCCGGGACGACGGTCTCGCAGAACGGGCACGGCCCCTCGACGACCTGGTCGTCGCGGTAGCCCTCACGCAGCCCCTCCTTGAACTCCTTGGTGGACTGGCCGATCGAACGCGCCAGCTTCGGGAGCCGCGAGGCACCGAACAACAGGACGAGTATCAGAAGGACCCAGATCAGATCGCCTTGGAACGGGTTCACTGCTACCTCCGATCTACCTCAGCGCGGGGGCGATATCGCTCCCGATCAGTTCGACATCCTCGAAGTCGGCCACCTGGAACGGCACCGCGCCGAGGCTGACGATGACCTCCTCGACGCCGAGATCCACGAGTTCGCCGAGGCGATCGATGACCTCTTGCGTCGTTCCGGCGACCCGAGTGCGCCCGAACTCATCCCAGGATACTGCGGCGCCTCCGCTAGACCCCCGGTTTAGGACCCCGTCCGGGGTTCGCTCGATCAAGCGCTCGAAACGCCGGCGAGCATCGGCGTCGTCACGACCGGCCAGCACGTAGGCGCCCACGCTGCGACGAAGGCTCTGAGGGTCACGGCCGTTGTCGGCACAGGCCTTGTCGGCGGCGAGACTCCTATCTCTATAGGTGTCGATGGAGCCCAGCCACGAGAAGTTCCAGCCGTCGGCGGTCTTCGCGACCGTGTCGAGCAACAGATCGCCCTTGCCCCCTATCCAGATCGGGGGCCGGGGGGTCTGAACGGGACGAGGACGAACGACCGCGCGCTCGGTTCGAAAGAACTTCCCCCGATGCGTGACCTCTCCACCCTCGAGCAGCTCTCCGATGAGGGCCGCGGCCTCGCCGAGGCGGCGGATGCGAGTGCCCGCCCCGTCGAACGGGATGCCCGTCGCGGCGTACTCGGGCTCGTACCAGCCGGCGCCGAGACCGAGATCGAGGCGGCCCCCGCTGAGCAGATCGAGGCTCCCGGCCATCTTGGCGAGCAACGCGGGATTGCGGAGATCGTTGCAGATCGTGAGCGAGCCGAGTCGGACCCTGTGGGTAATCGCGGCGACCGCGCTGAGCGTCGTCCAACACTCGAAACTGCCCTGATAGTCGTCCGGGCCCCCGTACTTCCCCCAATCGAGGAACAAGTGGTCCGAGACCCACACGGAGTCGAAGCCGACTCGCTCTGCCGTGAGCGCCGTTTCTCTGATCGCATCCCACGATGCGCGCTCGCCGCGGAAGGAAGTGTCGTAATGGGGCAGGGCCAGACCGAATCTCATGCCGTCGAGTCTAGGTGTGTCCGGTGCCGGTGGGCTTCCGCGACTACAATCACCCGACGATGACAGTCAGGGACATCATGACGGAGGCGGCCGTCACGGACTCGCCCGACGACACCCTCGCCGAAGCCGCGGCCAAGATGCGTCAGCAACAGACCGGCTCCCTCCTCGTGATGGAGGGCGAGGCGCTCTCCG
Organism: Actinomycetota bacterium; assembly: GCA_035688995.1. Lineage (GTDB taxonomy): Bacteria > Actinomycetota > CADDZG01 > CADDZG01 > WHSQ01 > DASSMG01. The sequence goes on along the minus strand of DASSMG010000008.1, from coordinate 292 downwards.
GCATCGTCACCGAGCGAGACGTTCTACGCATCGTGGGCGAGGGCAAAGATCCGAAATCGGTGAGCTTGCGCGACGCGATGACGACCGACGTCGTAACCGTGCGTCCCGACAGCTCGATCCGCGAGGCCGCGCAGCTCATGTTCGACAAATGGTTTCGCCACTTGCCGGTCACCGACGAAGGGGGCCGCGTCGTCGGGATCATCTCGCTCCGCGACCTGCTCACCCTCGTTGCCGAGGGCATGGAAAACCCGGAGCCCCTAACGCGCCTCACCGGGCACAAGTTGGTCCGCGA
>DASSMG010000007.1:0-2623 GCA_035688995.1 Actinomycetota bacterium | reverse complement strand
TCCTCGATGATCTCGTTGCAGAGGTCGATGCACTCGTCGCAGATGTAGACGCCGGGGCCCGCGATGAGCTTCTTGACCTGCTTCTGCGACTTACCGCAGAACGAGCACTTCAGAAGGTCGCCGCCGTCTCCGAACTTCGGCATCTAGTGCTCCTAGCCTTCCGGCTTCTCGACCGGCGACGGATCGTGCTCACGTGCGATACGACCCGCTTCGCCCGGCGGCAATTCCCCGTCCCCCGCCGTGCGCTCGGCAAGTTGCCTGCTCGACAGGATCTCGTCCACGATACCGTAGGACGCAGCGTCTTCGGCGGTCATGAAACGGTCCCGATCGATGTCCTGCATGACCTGATCCTTGGGCTTTCCGGTGTGGTACGCAAGGATCTCGGCCATCCTTTCGCGTAGCGACAGGACCTCGCGAGCCTGGATATCGATGTCGGCCGGCGTCCCCGAGAATCCCGCGGAACCCTGGTGGATCATGATCTTGGCGTTCGGCAGGGCGTAGCGCTTCTTCGCTGCACCGCCGGCCAGAAGGATCGCCCCCATCGACATCGCCATGCCGACGCAGATCGTCGAGACGTCCGGCTTGATGTACTGCATCGTGTCGTAGATCGCCATGCCGGCGTAGACCATCCCACCCGGCGAGTTGATGTAGAGGTTGATGTCCTTGTCGGGGTCCTCGGACTCCAGGTGAAGGAGTTGGGCGACGATGAGGTTCGCGACCTGGTCGTCCACCGGGGTGCCCAGCATGATGATGCGCTCCTTGAGGAGGCGCGAGTAGATGTCGAACGCTCGCTCGCCCCGGCTCGTCTGCTCGACGACCATCGGAACGAGGTAGTTGCGGTAGTGATCTTCGGATCTGCTCATTAAGGTCGGGCCTCCATCGTTGCCACAGCTCGAGGGTGGAAACCGAAGTCTGCCACCACTAGGCCTCTTCGCTGGGACGTCCTAGAACATCGACGTTTCTGTATAGGTGGTCAAGGGCCTTACGGCGTAATACGTCGGCCGCCACGGCGCTCAAACGCCCCGACGACACCACTTGTTCGGCGACCTCCTTGGGCTCACGACCGGCCCGCATGGCAGCGAGGGCGATCTCTTGGCCGATGTCTTCTTCGGTCACCTCGATCTCGGCGTCCCTGGCGATCTGTTCCAGGATGAGCTCGGCCTTGACGCCCCGCCGGACCTGATCCCTGATGTCGCGGCGGATCTCGAGCTCGGTGAGCTCCGTTTGGCGGCCGTAGTCGTCGATCGTCATGCCTGCTCGTCGCAGGTCTTCCTCGAAGTGCGCGAGCCGGTGCCCGAATTCCTGCTCGATCAATCCCTCTGGCGGTTCCAGGTCGACCGCTTCGACCACCGCGTCGAGAGCCTGGGAGCGTGCCTGTTCTTCGGCCATCTGCGACTTCATCTCGACGACACGCGTACGCACGTCTTCTTTCAGGTCGTCGAGCGTGTCGAACTCGCCGACGGTCTTCGCGAACTCGTCGTCGAGGGCGGGGAGCTTCTTCGCTTTCACTTCCTTCAGCAGGACCGTGAAGCTGATCTCCTCCATGTGGGAGTGGTCGTGCTCCGGCTCGTCGTCGGTATGGATGTGGACCTCGTCGGTGAATTTGAGGATCGCGCCCGGCCGGTTGCCCTCGAGCTCGGAGTCGAGCTTGGCCGGCCCGCTTTGCGATCCGATCTCGTAGAGGTAGTCGGGGGCGCTGGCACCCTCGACGAGTTCGTCGTGCTTGTAGCCCTTGAGATCGATCAGTACGAAGTCGCCGCGGCGCGCCTCTCGAGAGACCGGCTCGAGTTCCGCGAAGCGGTCACGCAGACGATCGAGTTGTTCGTTGACGTCGTCGTCGGTGACTTCTGAAGCGGGCGCCTCGATCTGGATCGTTGCCAGGTCGGGCATCTCGAACTCGGGACGAACGTCGACCGTCGCTTCGAACACGATCGGCCGGTCCGGTTCGAACTCGACCACCTCGACCTCGGGATTCGTAAGCGGCTCGAGCTCTTCGGCGCGCATCGCCTCGCGGTAGAGCTCGGGAAGCGCGTCTCGCAGAGCTTCCTCGCGGATCACGTCCGGGCCGACGCGCGCGTCGATGAGCTGACGCGGGACCTTGCCCTTGCGGAACCCCGGGACCTTGATCTCCTTCGCCCACCGGCGGTAAGCCGCGTCGAGGGCCGGGCCCAGTGCATCCGGGCCAACCTCCACCCGCAGCTTCACGCGGTCTTTCCCGACGCGTTCTGCGGTTGTTTGTAGCTGCGTATCGGGCATCGCTCGATCCTAGACGTGAGGTGTGACGTTCCGGCCGTCGTGCGCCGCTGCAAGGAAATACGGATGGTTCGTCGAATCCAAACAAGGCAGGGCGGGAGTCACGCCTCCGGGGTCGAGGTCGGTCCTATTGCTGCGGATCGACCCGATGTGCCGTCCCCGATCTTTCAAAGGTCAGATTGGGAGCCACGAACCGCGCTAGGCGGACGAAAGTGGGGATGACGGCCCGTGACTCCCAAACTGCCCTCTGATCGTCGAGGAGACCTCTCTGCTGCGCGAACGCGGCCTAACCCTGGGTACGTGAGTCGAGCTGCTGGCACCTTGCATTGCTTATCTTAAGACGCGGCGAACTTTGCTCTAGCCGTGGTTA
>DASSMG010000006.1:0-4950 GCA_035688995.1 Actinomycetota bacterium | reverse complement strand
ACCGTCGGTGACATCGAGTCGCTCCCCTTCCTCGAGGCCATCCGTCAGCTGAAGACCGAGCTGGGCCGCGACGACACCTGTTACGTCCACGTCACGCTCGTCCCCTACATGGGTCCCGCCGAGGAGCTCAAGACGAAGCCGACCCAGCACTCGGTGCGGGAGCTCCGCAGCATCGGTATCCAGCCCGACGTCATCGTTTGCCGCAGCGACCGACCCATCAGCCCCGGGCTCAAGCGGAAGATCTCCCTACTCTGCGACGTCCCGGTGAACGCGATCGTTTCGGCGGTCGACTCCAACAACATCTACGAGATCCCTCTCGTGCTGCGGGACGAGAACCTCGATGGGTACGTGATCGACCACATGCGCATGGAGAACGTCCCCGAGCCCGAGCTCGACGGATGGCGAGACCTCGTCCGTCACATCGACCACGCCGAGGGCCAGGTCCGCATCGGGCTCATCGGCAAGTACGTGACGCTGCCGGACGCCTACCTGTCCGTTGTCGAGTCGCTCAAGCACGCCGCGTTCCATCACGGCCGCAACCTCGAGATCGAATGGATCGCGGCCGACGATCTCGAAACCGCCGATCTCGAGAGCACCCTGGGATCGCTCGACGGGATCCTCATCCCGGGTGGGTTCGGGGTCCGGGGGATCGAGGGCAAGGTCGACGCCGCCCGGTTCGCCCGCGAGCGGGGCATCCCGTTCCTCGGCATCTGCCTCGGCCTCCAGTGCGCGGTCATCGACTTCGCCCGCAACGTCGCGCAACTCGAAGCCGCGAACTCCTCCGAGTTCGATGCCACGACACCGTTCGCGGTGGTCGACATCCTCGCCGGCCAGGACCTCGACAAGATGGGCGGGACGATGCGTCTCGGCGCCTACCCGTGCAAGCTCAAGGAAGGTTCCAAGGCGGCCCAGGCTTACGGCGCCGAGCTGATCTACGAACGGCACCGGCACCGCTACGAGGTCAACCCCCGCTTGCGGCGCAAGCTCGAGGACGCGGGGCTCATCTGCTCCGGCGAGTCACCCGACGGCACGCTCGTCGAGATCGTCGAGCTACCCGACCACCCGTGGTTCGTCGCCGGCCAGTTCCACCCCGAGTTCAAGAGCCGGCCCGATCGTCCGCACCCGCTGTTCCGGGACTTCGTGGGGGCCGCTATCGCGATCCGGTCGGACGCCGATCTGAGGGTCGTAGAGCACCAGGACAACTAGCCCCGGGAGTCGCATCGGCCCTGGTCAGAGGCCATATTCTGCTTGACCGGCGAACGTATGTTCGCTATATTGGAGGCATGCAGAAAAGGGCGGAGCGGGGCTCCTCTCGGACGCGACCCGATGTCTCCGAGTTCCTCGAACGGGCGCCTACGGCGACGGTGGTTGCGGCTCTGGATATGGCGGCGGCCATGTGCAACGGGGCGACGATCGCGCTGCTCCGAACGATCGCTCATTGCGATGCGCGTCGAGCATGGCGGGATGACGACTGCGACGATGCCGCGTCGTGGTTGGCGCCGCGGCTGGGCATCTCGCGGTGGAAGGCCGAACGCCTCGTTGGGGCCGCCTGCGTCCTGGGCGAGCTACCTCGAACCACTGCCGCTTTCGAAGCGGGCCGATTGTCGCTGGACCAGTTCGTAGAACTCGCCCGCTTCCCGTCGCCGCGTCTGGCCGAGGATCTGCTCGAGTGGGCGGCCGGGCAGCTGCCCTCCAAGATAAGGAAACGCGCCGATCGCGCGCGACGGGTGGATGAAGGCGAGACAAGAGACGCCGACAAGGCTCGCTTCCTCGAATGGTGGTGGGCGGATGGATCCACGCTGAACTTCTGGGGATCGCTCCCCGCGGCGGACGGAGCGAAGTTCGTCGCCGCGGTCGATCGCCTCGCCGACAAGATGGCGACACCCCCTGAGGATCCGGGGAGGGAGGGCGAGCCGGAGTCGACGATCGAGGCACGTCGCGCCGACGCGCTCGTCGCGATGGCCTCCGCCGCGATCGCCGGCGACAACGACCCCGACCGCGCCACCGTGGTCGTGCACACCGACCTCGACCCCGATCGCAACGCCGTGATGGGGGATGGGCGACCGCTGGCTCCCGAGATCGCGCAGATGCTGATGTGCAACGCGCGGATCCAAGCGGTGGTTCACGGGCCCGACGGCATCGACGCCAGCGGCACGACCTCCTACGTCGTCCCGCACTGGTTGCGGCGTCAGGTCGAGTTCCGGGACGATTTCGCGTGCACCTTCCCGGGGTGCGGCCGCCGACCCTTCATCCAGCCCCATCACATCGTTCCGTGGCCCGACGGCCCGAGCCGCCCCGACAACCTCACGATGGTTTGCCATTCACACCACAAGCTCGTTCACGTGCACGGATGGCACGTCACCCTGACCGGTGATCGGACGCGGTGGTTCCGTCCCGACTGGACTCCCTACGAGCCTCGGCCCGCCCCGGTTTCCCGAAGCTGATCCGGCCCCCGGGTTATGGTCAACCCCGTGAAAGTCGGTATCCCCAAGGAACTTAAGGACAACGAGTTCCGCGTCGCGATCACGCCTGCGGGTGTGCGCGAGCTCGTGGTTCACGGACACGAGGTCCTGATCGAGACCGAGGCCGGGCGCGGCTCCTCGATAACGAACGACGCGTTCGAGCGCGCCGGTGCCCGGATCGTTCCCGACGCCGACACGGTGTTCGCCGAGTCCGACATGGTTCTCAAGGTCAAGGAGCCGATCGAAGAGGAGTTCTCGCGCCTCCGCGAGGGCCTCGTCCTGTTCACCTACCTCCATCTCGCCGCGAGCGAGCCGGTCACGCGGGCGCTCGTCGAGTCGGGCACGGCCGGCGTCGCTTACGAGACCGTCGAGCTGGAAGATCGATCGCTCCCTCTGCTGGCCCCCATGAGCGAGGTGGCGGGGCGCATGGCGCCCCACGAAGGGGCCAAGCTCCTCGAGCGTGAGCACGGGGGCCGCGGGATCCTCATGGGAGGTGTGTCGGGCGTCGCCCCGGCGCGCGTGGTCGTGATCGGCGCCGGCATGTCCGGGGCCAACGCCGCGTGGATCGCCCAGGGAATGGAGGCCGAGGTCCTCGTCCTCGACAAGAACATCAACAAGCTGCGCGATATCGACCGGATCCACCAGGGCCGGATCATGACGCTGGCGTCGAACCGCCTCGCCGTCGAAGAGGCCGTCGTCTCAGCCGACCTCGTGATCGGTGCGGTGCTGGTTCCCGGAGCCCGCGCCCCCAAGATCGTCACCGAGGACACGATCAAGGAGATGAAACCCGGCGCGGTCGTTGTCGACATCTCGATCGATCAGGGCGGTTGTTTCGAGACCGCGCACATGACGACGCACTCGGATCCGACCTACGTCGTCCACGACGTCGTTCATTACTGCGTCGGCAACATGCCGGGAGCCGTCCCGCACACGTCGACCTACGCCTTGACCAACGCCACGCTTCCCTACGTCCTCGATCTGGCCAACAAGGGCCTCGAGACTGCAGTGCGCGACGACCCTGCTCTGGCCAAGGGCGTCAACACCTTCAAGGGCTCGGTCGTTTACGCGCCGGTCGCAGAAGCTCACGGCCTCGAGTCGGTCGAGCTCCTCGACCTCGTCTAAGTCCCATCCCATGGCCGGGTCTTCGGGCACCACAACGCGTCCTCGTTCGACCGCGGCGGACCGTCACATCGACGAGTTCCTTTCTTACGTCGAGTTCGAGAAGGGCCTCGCCCGCAACACGGTGGCGGCCTACCGCCGCGACCTCGAGGTGTGGCGTCGCTACTGCGCACTGAAGAAGATCGATCCGGTGTCGGCTACCTCGCGTGCCGTGACCGACTACCTCGACAGACTGCGTACCGGCAAGCCCCCGGCGAGCTCCGTCTATAGCTCGTCGTCGGTCGCGCGCATGCTCGTCAGCGTCCGTGCCTTCTATCGGTTCCTCGCGCGCGAAGACGTCATAGACGTCGATCCCACGGCCACCGTCGGTTCGCCGAAGAAGCCTCGTTCGATCCCGAAAGCGGTTGCACTCGAAGACGTCGAGCGATTGCTCGGAGCGCCACCGGATGATCTCCTCGGACGACGGGACCGCGCGATCCTCGAAACCCTCTACGGGTCGGGGCTTCGGATCTCAGAGCTCGTCGGTCTCGATGTCGACGATGTCGATCTCGACGGTGGGGTAGTGCTGATCCGCAGCGGCAAGGGGGCCAAGGGGAGGCGAGTGCCCTTCGGACGCGAGGCCCGGCGCGCGATCTCGCGCTACCTGACCCAGTCCCGGCCCGAGCTGATCAAGCGTTCGCGGGGAGCCAGTTCACGGGGAGCCCTGTTCGTGAATGCGCGAGGCGGTCGACTGAGCAGGCAGGGCTGCTGGAAGATCCTCAAGGGTTACGCTGAGCAGGCAGGATTGAACGGGAAGGTGTCGCCGCACACCTTGAGGCATTCGTTCGCAACTCACATGCTGGATGCGGGGGCGGACATCCGCGTCGTGCAGGAGCTTCTGGGTCACGCAAGTCTCGCAACGACGCAGGTCTACACATTGGTGAGCGACAGCAGGCTGCGCGAGGTGTACTACTCGGCACACCCGCGGGCGAAGATGGACCGATAGCGCGGAGCTGGATATGGATCAAGCACAGATCGACGAACTGAAAGCACGGCTGGACGAGGAGCTCCAGTCTCTGGATCGCCAACTTGCCGAGCACGGCGTTGCGGCCGAGGGCGTCGAGGTCGACGTCGACGAAGGATTCGCGGACTCGGCCCAGGCCACCGCCGAGCGGTCCGAGCAACTGGCACTCGTCGAACAATTGCAGGAGCACCATCGTGCCGTGCTGCACGCGCTGGCGAAGATCGCGGACGGAACCTATGGGAAGTGCGAGCGCTGCGGCGAGGACATCCCGTTCGAGCGTCTCGAAGCGCGGCCGACGGCAGCCCTGTGCGTGAGCTGCGCGCAAGCAGCCGCGAGCTGATCGCTAGTCGACGACTTCGAAATGCC
>DASSMG010000005.1:0-6087 GCA_035688995.1 Actinomycetota bacterium | reverse complement strand
CAACGTGTCGTCGTCGGTACCTCGGGTGATCCTGATCGCGGGCCTTCAGGGATCGGGGAAGACGACCGCTGCGGCGAAGCTCGCGCACCTGCTGAAATCGCAGGGCCGGAAGCCGTTGCTGGCGGCCTGCGATCTGCACCGCCCGGCGGCGATCCGGCAACTCGAAGTGCTCGGCGAGCAGGCGGGCGTGCCGGTGCACGCGGAACGCGACGTCCAGGACGCGCCCGGTGTCGCCGGACGTGCGCTGGCCCACGCGCGCAGCGAAGGCCATACCGATCTGATCGTCGACACGGCGGGGCGTTTGCACGTGGACCCGGACCTGATGGCGGAGCTCGGCCGCGTCGCCGAGGCCGTGACACCCACCGAGACCCTTCTCGTTTGCGACGCGATGACCGGACAGGACGCGGTGAACGTTGCCGAAGCGTTCCTCGACCAGGTCGATCTGACGGGAGTCGTACTCACCAAACTCGACGGTGATGCCCGCGGTGGAGCGGCCCTTTCGATGACATTCGTGACGGAGCGCCCGATCAAATTCGCCGGCATCGGCGAGAAGATCGGTGATCTCGAACCATTCCATCCGGATCGCATGGCGGATCGCATCCTGGGGATGGGCGACGTGATGACGCTCATCGAGAAAGCCGAGGCCGCGTTCGACGAGGCCGAGGCCAAGAAGATGGAGGCGAAGCTCCGGAAGGCCGACTTCACCTTCGAAGATTTCCTGTCCCAGATGCAGGCTCTGAAGAAGATGGGCCCGCTGTCGCAGATCATGGGGATGCTGCCCGGGATGTCGAAGCTCCCGCTGGGCGAGGCGGAGATCGATCGCCAGTTGCCGAAGATCGAGGCGATCATCCGCTCGATGACGCCTCAGGAGCGCAACGATCCCTCTCTGATCAAGTCGTCCCGGCGCACCCGGATCGCCCGGGGGTCGGGGACGACGATCCAGGACGTCAACCAGCTCGTCAAACAGTTCGATCAGGTGCGGAAGATGATGCGGTCGATGACGGGCGGGAAGGGCAAGATGCGCCTGCCCGCCGGCATGAAGCTCCCGCCCGGCTTCAATTGAACTGGTAAAGTCGCTAACTCCCCCCACGAAACAAACCTTGGAGAGTCATGGTCAAGATCAGATTGATGCGCGTCGGTAAGAAGAAACAGCCCAGTTTCCGGGTTGTGGTCGCCGATTCGCGCAGCCCGCGGGACGGCCGGATCATCGAGGCGATCGGGCATTACAACCCGCGCGTCGAGCCCTCTACCGTCGAGATCGACAACGAGCGTGCCCTCTACTGGTTGCAGCGGGGCGCACAGCCGTCCGACTCGGTTCGGCACCTGCTCCGGGTTTCGGGGGCGTGGACCGAGTTCACCGGTGAAGCATCGGGCAAGACCGCCGCTGCACCCCGGCCCCAGAGCGCGGGAGGGGACGCGGCCCGCAAGAAAGCCACGCCGGCGGCATCGGTCACCGTGGCCGAGGACCAGGGCACCGAAGAGGTCGCGGACCTTCCCGAGGCCGACGATCAGGCCGCGGCGGCACCGGACGCCGAACCCGGCGAGACGACCGAGTAGGCCATGAGCCGCGCGTTCCTCGAGTACCTCGCGCCGTGGCTGCTCGATCATCCGGACGAGGTCGAGATCACCGAAGCAGAAGGTGAGCGCGGTGCGCTCGTTCTCGAGATGCACGTCCACCCCGACGACATGGGCAAGATCATCGGGCGACGCGGTCGCATCATCCGCTCGATCCGAACTCTCGCTCGCGCCGCGAATCGCGACGGCGGAGCTGTGATGGTCGAGGTGGTGGACTGACCTCTCCGGATCTGTTGATCGCGGGAGAGATCGGTAAGCCCCACGGGGTTGCAGGAGATGTCTACGTCGTCCGCATCTCGGACGACCCGGCGCGCTTCGATCCCGGGGCCCGTCTGATCCACTCCGATGGACGAACCCTCGTGGTCGAAGGATCGCGCGTTCACCGGGATCGGTTCCTCGTGAAGTTCGAAGGAGTGGACTCGCGCGCCGAGGCAGAGGTGATGCGCGGGGTTCTGTACATCCCGGCGGACGAAGCGCGCGAGCTGAGCGAGGACGAGGTCTGGGTCCATGAGATCGTCGGTTTCGATGCCGTCGACGAGCAGGGTCGTGCGCTCGGCGAGGTGGCGGCGATCCAACCGAACCCCGCGCACGACCTCCTCGAACTGACGACGACCACCGGCACGAAGCTCGTCCCGATGGTCAAGGAGATAGTCACGCGGATAGACAGGGACGAGCGCCGCGTGGTGCTCGATCCGCCCGAAGGTCTGTTGGACTGATCCGTGCACATCGACGTGGTCACGCTGTTCCCCGAGTTGTTCGAAGTTCCCCTCCGAACCAGTCTGCTCGGTAAGGCCGTGCGCGACGGCATCCTCTCGGTCGACGTTCTCGATCTCCGCGCCCACGGATTGGGACGTCACCGCAGCGTGGACGACGAGCCGTACGGCGGGGGAGCCGGGATGGTGATGCGACCCGAGCCGATCTTCGATGCGGTCGAGCCGCTCCAACGATCCGGCACGCACGTCGTGTTGTTGTCGCCGCGCGGGGTGAGGCTCGACCACTCGGTGGTGCAGCGACTCGCGGCTCACGACCACATCGTCCTGATCTGCGGGAGATACGAAGGCATCGACCAGCGCGTGGCCGACCATCTCGCCGACGAAGAGATCTCGATCGGCGATTTCGTGGTGTCGGGTGGGGAGCTGCCCGCGCTGATCGTCATCGAAGCGGTGTCGCGGCTCGTTCCGGGTGTACTGGGCAACGCAGACTCGCTGGCGACCGAATCCCACGCGTCGGGATCGTTGGAGCATCCTCATTACACGCGCCCGCCCGACTTCCGCGGATGGAAGGTCCCGGACGTTCTGCTGTCCGGCGACCACGCGGCGATAGCGCGCTGGCGCGACGCCGAATCCGATCGACTAACGAGGGAGCGTCGGCCCGACCTGAAGGCGTGACCGAGATGTCCCGATTCGACCGATTAAGTCTCTATACACGCGGGCGTCCGACAAATAGCTTGAACGAATCAGCTCCGACGTCCCAAAGGAGGGTTCGTGGATCTCTATCAAACCGGCCGTGAGAAGCGACAGATATTCGCCATCGCGCTCATCCTCGCTCTCGGCGTATCCATGGTGGCGGCTCCGGTCGTCTCCGCCGCGGTCCAGGCGGTCAAGGTCAAGAACATCGACACCAAGGCCATCCCGGGAGGAGCCGGGCAGAACCAACTCTCGAACAACGCGGTGGCGGTCCGCACCCTGGCGGGAGGCGGTGGCCTGATCAACAACGGCGACTGCGACGGCGACAACACCGACGGCCGTCTCAGCACCAAGACCGTTGCCGCCAACCCCAACACCGTGATCACCGCTCTGATCCTGAGCGGGCCCGACGTCACGCTCGGCGTCAGCGCTCCCGCGCTCACGTCGGTGACGGGTCCCGGCAACGTGCTCGAACTCCAGACGACCACGCAGAATCCGACCGCGACGCTCGCTCTCGGCAACGGGCTCCAGCTGACCCCATCGGAGCTCGTGTTCTCCTGCACGGGCGGAGACGGGAACTGGGTCATCCTCGGCCAGCTCGGCTCGTAGCCGGTCCCACGATCCTGTGACGGGGGGGCGCCTCAGGGCGCCCCCTCTGTGCTGGCTACGTACAACTGCGTATAGCTCCTGCCCGGCCCGACAAACAGGATGAGAAGCAGGCAATCCAGACATTTCTGAACCGGCGAGGCGAGTGACCGAAACCTCCGATCTTCCGCGCCACGTCCGTCGCCGATCGGCGGTCCTCGGCGGCGTTGCCTGCGCGCTCTTCGTCGGGGCGATCTGGGCCACTTGGGTGTTCCTCCAGGGCGGCTTCCAGGGCGGCATGCCCATCAACGTCGTCTTCTCGGCCCCCGGCGCGGGACAGCAGCTTCCCGAGGGGGGCGACGTGAAGGTGCGCGGCGTCCTCGTCGGACGCATCGGCGAGGTCTCGCTCGACGACGACGGTGACGCGGTCGTTCACGTGAGGATCGACGAGGGGTACTCGTTCCCGGAAACGACGCGCGCGGAGATCCGTTCAAAGACCGTCTTCGGTCAGAAGTGGCTCGAGTTGTTCCCGCCGGCAGTGGCGACCGGACCGATGCTGCGAGCGGGCGACACCATCCCCGACGCGCAGACGAAAGAGCCGCTTGAGCTCGAGAGCGCGCTGCAACTGGGACACGACCTGCTGTCCGACGTCCCGCTCGGTGATCTATCGACCGTGCTCCACACGTTGGCGCGTGGGTTCTCCGGGAACGAGCGCAACGGTCGTGCCTCGATCGACAAAGGGCTCCGTGCTGTGCGGGCGGTGAACTCTCGATCCGACGAGCTCGACCTCGCGCTCCGGCAGCTCGGGAACTTCTCCGAATGGCTGGATGCGAACGACGACGATCTCGTGTCGTTCATGCAGGCGCTCGACTCCGCGAACCGGGCCCTGGTGGGGGCCGCTCCGGAGTTCCGGTCGTCCCTCGCCACCGTCACTAGGTTCCTCAACGACGCCGCGGCCTTCCAGGAAGCGACGGAGGGCGACCTCGGCAGCCTCGTCGAGAACGGGGCGTCGGTCGCGGAGATCGTCGCGGCTCGCTCGGACCGATTGCAGGACATCGTGGTCGAGCTCCGGCCGTTCACCACGGTGTGGAACTCGGGGTTGTCGCAACCGTGTCGCGGTCTCTACGAGAGTGGGCTCACGTGTTGGCAGGTCTTCCAGATGCCCGGCATCGAATCGCGCGGCCTCTATCACGGGACGACTCCTGCCAACGACGAACCGGGAGATCCGGGTAATCCCCCCACGGGGGCGAACCCGCGGCTGGATGCGAGTGGGCTGAGGTCGCTGCTGTCTCGTTACGGTCGGGGACCGGTCTCGCCGGATCTCGCCCGAGTGCTTTCTCGGAGCGCGCGCGAGACCGGATTGCTCGGGGGTGACCGATGAACGCCGGCCTGCGCGCGGTAAGCGCCAAGCTCGCGATCTTTACCGTGGTCACGATCGCGGTCACGTTCTGGCTCGCCTCCGTCATCGGGAACCTCGACCTCTTCTCGCACTCGTATTCGGTCGATGCCGAGTTCACCGACGCTTCCGGCCTTCTGGTGGGCGATGTGGTCAAGGCGGCGGGGGTCGACATCGGTCGGGTCGAGGACATCCGTATCGACGATGGGATAGCGGTCGTCACGCTGTCCCTGGACGAAGATGCGGAGGTCCCGGCCTCGGTTCGAGCCCAGATCCGGTTCCGGAACCTCGTCGGCCAACGCATGGTGACGTTGACGGACGACGGGCCCCAATCGTCGACGACCCTGGCGGACGGGGCCCTGATCCCGCTCGACAGGACCGAACCCGCGTTCGACCTGACGGTCCTGTTCAACGGCCTGCGTCCGCTGATCCGGTCCACCGATCCTCGTGACATCAACATCGTGACCCACGCTCTGACCAAGGCTCTGGCCGGCCGCGGTGACGACGTTGAGGGTCTCCTCGACCACGTCGCCGCGTTCTCCGATTCGCTCGCATCGAAGGATCGGGAATTGTCGTCTCTGCTCAGCAGCGTGAACGTCGTGACGTCGGACCTTTCGACGCGGGACGCTCAGTTGCGCCGGACGCTGTCGAACCTCGATTCGTTCCTGGGCGATCTCGACGCGAGCCGGTCGCAGTTGGCGGACGCCCTCGTGACACTCGACGATGCCGCGACGCGCCTGCGTCGGGTGGTTGCTAACAACGACGACAACATCCGTTCCGAGGTCGCCGATCTTGCAACCGTGCTGGACGCGGTCGACGACAACCGGGGCGAGTTGCGATCCGCTCTTCGCGAGCTGCCGTCCATGCTCGTGGCGGTCGAGCGCGTGAACGGGTACGGCGAGTGGGCGAACCTCCACCTCGTCAACGTCTGCAAGGACGATTTCGGTACGTGCGGAACGAGAGGGCGCCCGTGATCTCCTTCCGGGAACGGCGTCCCTGGCTGGTCGGCACGGTATCGATCGTCGCGATCGTGGCGGGCTTGACGCTCGCGTTCTCCGTGAATCACTTCAAATCCCTCCGCGGCGTCTACACGGTGTCGGCGGACCTGCGGGATGCGGCCGGGTT
>DASSMG010000004.1:0-7253 GCA_035688995.1 Actinomycetota bacterium | reverse complement strand
CCCCATGTCGCGGATCGACGCGGCGAGGCGTTCGGCGAGCACGACCGATCGGTGGCGTCCCCCCGTGCACCCGATCCCGATCGTCAGGTAGTGCCGCCCTTCGCCCTGGTAGCCCGGGAGCAGAAGCTCGAAGAGATCGTCTGTGCGCGTGAGGAACGCGGTCGTCGCGTCCTGTTCGAGCACGTAATCGCGCACGGCCGGATCCAGCCCCGTCTGTTCGCGCAGACTCGGGACCCAATGCGGGTTCGGAAGGAACCGCACGTCGAGAACGATGTCGGCATCGAGCGGCAACCCGAACTTGTAGCCGAACGAGATGATCGTCGTCTTCAATCCTTCGGCCGGTTGCCCGCCTTCGAAGTACGCGGCGATCTTCGCCCGGAGCTCGCGAACGGTGAGATCCGAGGTGTCGATGATGAGGTCGCTACCTTCGCGGAGCCGCGACATCAGTTCGCGTTCGCGCTGGATGCCGACCGACACCGGATCCGATGTCGCCAACGGGTGCAGTCGCCTGCTCGCATCGAACCTGCGCACCAACGCGTCGTCGGAGGCTTCGAGGAACACCATCCGGTAACTCGAGACGTCGCGGCGGACCTTCTCGAGCTCCTTCGTCGCCTCGGTGAAGAACGTTCCCCCGCGTGCGTCTATGACCAGGGCAACGCGGTGGATGTCGGCCCCCGGGGCCAGCGCCAGTGTGAGCACCCGCCGGATCAACGTCGGCGGGAGGTTGTCGATCACGAACCAACCGAGGTCCTCGAGAGCCTTCGCCGCCTCGGACCGGCCCGCACCCGACAGGCCCGTTATGACCGTGACTTCGACGTGGCTCCGTTCCTTGCGCGTCGTCACCTGCGCCTCCTCGTCACGACGCGAGCGCTTCGTGAACCGCTTCGGCAACCTTCTTGGGGAGTGCCGGCACCGCGTAGAGATCTTCGAGCGTCGCCGCCCGCACCTGTTTCACCGAGCCGAAGTGCTTCAGTAACTGCTTGCGGCGTGCCTCGCCCAAGCCGGGGATGCCGTCGAGAGCCGAGTGCGTCATCCGTTTCCCGCGCCGCAATCGGTGATACGTGATCGCGAAGCGGTGGGCCTCGTCGCGGATCTGTTGCAGCAGGTAGAGGGCTTCGGCGCCGCGCGGGATGCGGATCGGCTCGGCCGGGCGCGCGGGATCCCACACCTCCTCCATGCGCTTCGCCAGCGAGACCACCTTGACGTCATGGATGCCAAGCTCCCCCATCACCTCGACCGCACGATTCAACTGACCCTTGCCCCCGTCTATCACCACGAGGTTGGGCGGGTAGGCGAACTTGCGGTTCTTCGAACTCGTGTCGGCGCGTTCCTGGAGGAAGCGAGCGAAGCGTCTCCGGATCACCTCGCCCATCATCGCAACGTCGTTCGGGCCTTCCGTCCACTTGATAGCGAAGCGACGATAGTCGGAGCGCTTCGGGAGCCCGTCTTCGAACACGACCATCGAACCGACCGCCTCGGTGGGCCCGCTGTTGGAGATGTCGAAACACTCGATACGGAGCGGTGCCTCGTCCATGTCGAGATACTGCTGCAGCTCGTTGAGCTGGCGCGAGCGCGCCGCGAAGTCCGTGGAACGTTTGAGCCGGTGCCGCATGAAGGACTCCTGCGCGTTGTCCGTGACCGTGGCGAGCAGCGCTTTCTTCTGCCCTCGCTGGGGGACTTTCACCCTGACGGACCCGCCGCGCTTGTCGGACAGCCATCTCTCGATCACGGCGCGGTCCTCGGGGTCGACGGGGACGAGTACCTGTTTGGGGATCTCACCGTCGGAATAGACGCGTTCGAGGAATCCCGCAACCAGTTGAGGAGTCTCGAGGTCCTCGACCTTGTCCACGATGTAGCCCTTCCGCCCGGTCACCCGCCCGCGCCGGACGAAGAACACCTGGAACGCCGCCTCGAGCTCGTCCTCGGCCACCCCGACGACGTCCATCTCGTCCTGCTCCCCCGAGACCATCTGCTGACGCTCGATGGCCTTGCGCACGTTGTCGAGTTGGTCCCGGTACTTGGCCGCAACCTCGTATTCCTGACGCGTCGCGGCTTCCTTCATCGCGGTCTCGAGCCGGCGCAACACGGGCTTGGTGTTGCCGTCGAGGAAATCGCACAGCTCCATGACTATCCGCCGATGTTCCTCCGCGTCGATCGCGTGGACGCAGGGGCCCGAGCAGCGCTCGATGTGAAACAGCAAGCACGGCTTGCCCCGGCGACGCGCCCGGTCGAACACGCCCTGGGAACAGGTCCGCACGGGGAAGGTCCTGAGCAGGAGGTCCAGCGTGTCCCTGATCGCGTAGGCGTGAGCGAAGGGCCCGTAGTAACGCACCCCCTTGCGTCTCTCGCCCCTCAACACCCGGGCTCTCGGGTAGTCCTCGTCGAGCGTGACCGCGAGGTACGGGTAGCTCTTGTCGTCGCGGTAGCGGACGTTGTAGCGCGGGCGGTGTTGCTTGATGAGGTTGACCTCGAGATGCAGGGCTTCGACCTCGTTGTCCGTGACGATCCACTCGACATCGCGCGCGGCTTCGACCATCGCGCGGGTGCGCGGATGCAGTTCGGGGCCAAAGTAGTTGTGCAGCCGGGCGCGCAGGGACTTCGCCTTCCCCACGTAGAGGACGCGGCCGTGCTCGTCTCTGAAGAGATAGACCCCTGATCGCGTCGGGATCGACCCGGCTTGTGGTTTCGCGACGCCCGTTCGTGCCATCGGGGCCATTGTCCCAAGCCTCAACGGGAGGTCGCGAACCGCGCCGCGGAACCTAGGGCGACGACGTCGCCGTGGGGGCCGGGTCCGGGGACGCCGTCGGCATCGGGGTGGGTGTCGTCGTCGGGGTCGGGCTCACGGTCGGCTCGGGCGTCGGCGGGAACAGCGGTTCGAGGGGGGCCGGGATACCCGTGTCGGCGTCTCCGGAGGCCTCGTCGCGGTGGGCGCGCAGCCATAGACGCAGGTCGGTGACCAGTCCACGCAACGCGGTCGTGGTCTCCGCCGGGGGCGTCGGCAAGCACCTCATCGACGTTATCGGAGTCCGTGGTGACCGCACCTGGACCTGGCGCTCGTAACCGTCGGGCAGCTTGTACTTGCAGGGCCACGACGACCTCACGTTGTCCCAGACGTAGCCGATCCTGATCCGGTAGAAGGTCCGGCCGTCCGCCGAACGCCACGGGATCGAAGCATCCTCGACCGCATGGAGGAACTGTGGGACGTGCACGAGGCTCTGAACGAGGCCGTCGCGCTCCCGGTACTGGTAACCAACGAAGTCTGCGAGCGAGCCGATCCCGGCGGCCAGATCCGCACCGTGGCGCGCCAGCAAGCGCGACCCCTCGCGGGCCAGCCGGTCGTTCGCCCGGAACATGTCCCGGAGCTCGTTGGGTTCGTCCCCGATGCCGGTGAACACGGTGTCGGCGGCGCGGATCGCTCGCGCGAACTCGTCCTTCGTGTTGAGGAACGCGCGGCCTGCCACGGTCGCGTTGGACAGAAGGCGCTTCTGTTGCGGCGCGACCGATGCGAACGCCTTCGACAGCTTCGCGAGCGAGTCGAGGATGCTCGAGATGTCGCCGGCGCGACCGCGAAGGCCCGTCGCGAGCTCCTGCGTCAGATGCCTGACGGTGTCGGGGGGGACGTCGCGCAGGACCCCATCGAGCGACTCCAAAAGCTGCTGGAAATCGACCGGTAGCTCCGTTTGCGAGCGTGGGATCGTGTCGCCGTCGGCCAGCATCGAGCCCGCCCCACCCGAAGGTGTGAGGTTCACGTACTGCTCGCCGACCGCGCTCTTGCTCTGCACCTTCGCCGCGACGCTCGAGGGGATACGGCCGAGCCACTCGCGATCGATCAGTAGGTGGATATCGACGCCGGTCTCGTTGAGCTCGAGGTCACCGACCTTGCCCACCACGACGCCCCGGTAGGTCACCTCCTGGTTCGTGAACACCCCACCGGACGAGGCGAAATCGGCAACGACGTCGAAGGGTGCGTTGAACACGCCGTTACCCACGACGTTCGAGATCAGCCATCCGATCGTCACGACGCCGAGCAACAGAACGGTGACGAGGTTCACAGCGAGCCGGCGGGTCATCCTCATGAGCCCTCCCCCGGAACGTCGCCCTTCTCGCCCTTCGTGTGGCAGCGATTGAGCTGTTCGCACAACACCGCGTCCGCCTGCACGTAGTCGCCGGCTCCGTTCCCGCCCGGGCCCCCGCCGAGGCTCTTCGGGAACAGCTCGAGGAAGGTGTTGAGCTGACGGAGATCGACGCGCAGGTCACCTTGCGCCGCGGCCAGATGGCTGAAGATCGGCCGCAATGCGCGGAAACCACGATCGATCGCGCCCTCGTGTCGAGCCAGGAACCTCGAATTGACGCGCCCGAAACGCTGCAGCCCGGTGAACAAGGCGCGGAGCCGGCCGCCCTCCGATGCGAGCAGGGCGTTCGCATCGTCGAGGGAATCGAGGAACGAGTCGAGCGTCTGCCGGTTGTGGGCGAGCGTCGCGCCGGCCCCCGCGAGGTGGTCGATCGCCCGCTCGACGTCGAAACGTCTCTCCGCGAGGACCTTCGTGAATCGCTCGAGCTCTTCGATCACGTTCCCGAACCGCGCTCCTCGATCCTCGAGGATCAGAGCCTGCGCGTGAGTGAACCGGTTGAGGTCCTCGAGCCCACCGCCTCCGATGAACGACGAGAGGTCACCGAGGAACGTCTCGACGTCGACACGACGATCGGTCCGGTCGAGCGGGATCGTGGTTGCTTCTGCCCCCACGTACGGGGGGCCGCTCGTGGTCGGCACGAGATCCACGAACTGCTCGCCTAGCAGCGACGTTTGCCGGATCAACGCGGTGAGATCGGTGGCGGAGACGCGCGCATCGGGATCGAGGTTCATCTCGACCCGCGCGGCCATCGCTCCATCGCGCATCACGAGCGCGATATCCGAAACGCTGCCGACCTTCACGTCGTTCACCTGAACGGTCGCACCGTCGACCAGATCGCCGACATCGCGGAAATAGGCGACCACGGGATGAGCCTCGCTCCCTCCCCCGCAGCCGACCATTCCGACGGCGACGCCGATGCCCAGAACGAGGGCGATAACGCGCTTCATCGGTCACCGCCCTTCTCGTAACCGGCGAGGAACCAGCGACCCAGTAAACGCAGGAATCGCTTCTCGCCGATCCGATCGACGGTCCGGTGCACGACCGCGGAGGCCCGATCGCCGAGCGTGGCCTGGTTGAGATCGGTGCAGAGCGGGATCAGTTGTTTGACGAGGAACTCGAGATCGTCGTCGTAGGCGTCGGGCGTGAAAGCGAGAACGGTAGAGGTGAGGTCCTCCAACGTTGCCACGGGATTCACATCGAGGACGGAGGCGGCCACGATCCGCAGGCGCTCGCACCCAACCGTGTCGCGGGAATCGATCCTGTAGTTGTAGGCGGCGCGTGGCGATCCCGGTGGGGCCTGCCGCCCGCTGTAGGCCCAACGACCTCGCCCGCTCGCGTCCGTCTCGCCGAGAGCCTGAGCCACCACGTTGGTCCACTTGATGCCGCGGGTCAGAGATGCCTCGTGTGACAGGACCAGATCGAGAACGCGATGCAAGCGTCTGAAGGACACGCCCAGGTCGTCCCCACTCTCTTCGACGAGGCCGGCCGCCTGCGTCGACAGGAACGTGAGGTTCTCGATCGTTCCTTCAACGTCGCGCTGATCGTTCGCCAGTGTCTCGGCCACGAGAGCGAACCGTTCGTTGAGGAGACCGATCTGGCTCGACCGGTTGGCGAGGGCCGCGAACAAGCGATCGAGGTTGCGTACGAGCCCGGCGATGTCGGCATCGGAGTTCGCAAGGTTCTCGAGCACCGTGGCCCCCTGGTCCAGGGTCCCCGCGATGTCTCGTCCGTGACCCGCGACGGCCTCGTCGAGAGAGGTGACCAACTTCGCCAGCGGTCCGTGGCCGTTGCGTTTCGGTTCGATCGCTTTCAGCAGACCCTTCACCTGGGCGAGGACGTCCTCGAGCTCGGCCGGGATCGTGGTGCGGTCGAGGCTCAGGTGATCTCCGTCCCGGAGCGCGGGGCCGCTCTTGTACGCGGGATACAGCTGCACGTAGCGGTCGGCGATGACCGTGATGGGGACGACCGTCAGCCGCGCATCGGCGGGAACCTTCACGTCGTCTTCGATCTCCATCGTCAGATGCACCGCGTCGTCGTTCGGCTCGACCGCGGTGATCGTCCCGACATCGACGCCGCGAACCATCACCCGGCCCCCGGCGAACAGGTTCGGTGCCTGCTCGACATCCGCGGTGATCGTGTAGGTGTGGGTCTCGCTGCGCGTCAACGACCAGGCGCCCCACGCGCCCACCAGCAGCCCGAGGACGACGACTCCTGCGAGTGCGCGCCTCATCGTGGCCCTCCCGCCCGCAGCGGCTGGGTCCCCTTGACGGGGAAGCCGGGATCGGCAGGCGATCCCGAGGGCACGCAGGTGTCCTCGGTCGTGATCGCGCACGCATGGCCTTCGGTGAAGCGACCGAACGTGACCGGACGTCCGAACATCTCCTGAGCCACACCGAATTGCGCCAGCGCACGGTCGATGGAAGCGGATTCCGACTCGACGGTCGTAAGGATGCCGTTCAGGTCCGACACGCCGAGATGTATCGAGCCGCGGGCGTCCTTGATCAGGAGACCGAGGTTGAGGGCGAGGTCGTTCGTCGCCGCCAGCAGAGAGGTGATCGTCTGGCGTCGCTCGGCGAGCGTGCCCAGCACGTTGGACGCGCGATCCAGGATCCCTTCGATGTTGGAATCGCTACCGGCGAGCGTCGCCGTCACCTTGCGCGAATTGCGGAGCAGGGCGGAGATCGCCTCGCTCTTCGGCGCCAGGACACCGGCGGCGCGGTTGAGGGACGTGAGGGCATACGCGAGCTCTTGCTTGGATCGGTCCGCGGTGCCCGAGAGCAGGACGAGGAGACGTCTGAGCGCGTGCTTGTCGATGCCGCTCAAGACATCGGTTCCTTCGTTGGCCGCTTGATAGATCTCGAACGGGACCTTCGTCTGCTCCCGCGGGATCACCGCGCCCTCGGCGAGGTATCCGGCCGTTGCATCCGACGGGTCGTTGCCCCCGGACGCCGCCTCGATGTAGCCCTTCGGGAACTGAAGGTCGACGAACTTCTGGCCGAGGATCGTCTTCAACTTGACCTCGAGCCGGGTCTCGCGCGGGAGCCGGACGTCCTTCTCGATCTCCATCTCGATCCGGGCCGACCGGGGCGTGAGCTCGATACCGGTCACATGTCCGACCTT
>DASSMG010000003.1:0-12636 GCA_035688995.1 Actinomycetota bacterium | reverse complement strand
GCCCGTCAAGGCGGTGATCCCCGGACCGATCACGTTCGCTCGTCTGTCGCTGGACGAGCACTACGGCAAGCACGAGGATTTCGTGATGGCGATCGCGAGAGTGATCGCACAGGAGGCTTTCGAGCTGGAGGCAGCGGGATGCCGTCACATCCAGATCGATGAACCGGCGCTCCTCGATGCTCCGGAGGACCTACAACTCGCTCGCGACGCGATCTACGTGATCACGTCGGAGTTGGACGCCGCGGAGACGACGCTCGCGACCTACTTCGGCGACGCCAAGCGGATCGGTCCCGAGTTGTTCGACCTCAGGGTGGACTGGTTCGGTCTCGACCTCGTCGCCGGCCCCGAGAACATGGTGCTGATCGAGCAGCTTCCACCGGAGAAGCGGCTGCAGGCGGGGATCGTGAACGCGAGGAACACGCGCCTCGAGGACGAGAGCGAGCTCGCGAGGACCATCGTTGCGCTCGCGGAGGTCACCGGCGAGAGCAACCTTCGCGTGAGCCCGTCGGCCGGGCTCGAGTTCCTTCCCCGGGAGAAAGCGCGAGCGAAACTGCTGCATCTCGCTCAGGCGGCGCAGAAAGCGAGGATCTGATGCACAGACCAGAGATCGAGGGACCGGGCTTGTGGACGACCTCGGTCGGCAGCCTGCCGAAGCCCGACTACATAACGAAGGCACGCAGTCGATACGCGCGCAAGGAGATCGAACGAGAGGAGTTGCGCGAGCTCGAGAAGCGCGCGACGAAGGAGTGGGTGGAGTTCCAGGATTCGATCGGTACCGATGTCGTCGTCGACGGTGAGCAGTATCGAGGCGACATGGTCGCGTTCTTCGCCGAGGAGCTTCCCGGCCTCGAGATCGGTGGTCTCGTCAGGTCGTACGGGAACCGCTACTACCGGAAACCGGTCGCAACCGGTCCCGTTGGGCGCGACCGGCCGGTCACCGTCGAGTGGTGGGAGTACGCGCAGTCGCTCACCGAGAAGCCGGTCAAGGGGATGCTCACGGGGCCGTACACGATCTGCGATTGGTCCTTCGACGAGTACTACGACTCGCGGCGCGATTTCGTTCTCGACCTCGCCAAGGTCATCCGTGACGAGGCCCTCGATCTCGAGAGAGCGGGGGCGAAGTTCATCCAGATCGACGAGCCTGCGGCGTCCACCCGGATGGACGAGCTCGACCTCGTGATCGAAGCGATGAACGTCGTCACCGAGCCCCTGTCGGTGCACACGATCACGCACATCTGCTACGGGGACTTCCATCACGCTTACCCGAAGATGCTCGATATCCCGGTCGATCAGATCGATCTCGAGTTCGCGAACTCCGAATACTCGCTCTTGGAAGACTTCTCGGACAACCCGTTCACGAAATACATCGGGTTGGGCATCTCCGACGTACATACCCACGAGATGGAGCCGGTGGACGAACTCGTGCAGGGCATCCGCCTGGCGCTGAAACACATCCCGGCCGATCGGATGTTCGTCGATCCGGATTGCGGACTCAAGACGAGGACGGTCGACGAGGCGAAAGAGAAGCTGACTAATATCAAGAAAGCCGTCGACGTGGTGAGGCAAGAGCTCTAGTACCCATACCGCGTAGGGGAGCCCAACCGGGCTGAGAGGTGACTTCGGTCACGACCCTTAACCACCTGATCAGGTTCGGACCTGCGAAGGGAGCGCAACGGAAATGACCACTACCGCGGAGCGTGTCGCTCCATCCGACCCGGGCATCTCGCCCGTCCCCGAATCTCGGCGCGTGCTGAACGCGTTCGACCTCGCGGTCCTGTGGGGTGATCTCGGGATCGGGCTGCTCGTCCTGGTGACGGGTGCCCTTCTGGTTCCGGCTCTGGGGCTCGGCGTCGCTCTGATCGCGATCGTCGTCGGCTCCGTGCTCGGAGTCGGGTTGCTGGCGCTCGTGGGGGCTGCGGGGGCCCGGCACGGCGTTCCCACGATGGTGCTGTTCCGCCCGGTTCTCGGCGTGCGCGGGTCGTGGATAGCGAGCGCGCTGAACGTCGTCCAGCTCGTGGGTTGGGTTGCGGTCGAGTTCTGGGCCATGTCCTACGTGGCCGCGCTCGTCTCCGAGCGGGTCTTCGGCGTGGCGGCACGCCCGCTGTGGCTGATCGTGGTCGCGACGCTGTGCATCGCCCTCGCTCTATGGGGGCCGGTCGGCGTGACCAAGGTGTGGCTCGAACGCTTCAGCGCGTGGGTCATCCTGGCGATCTCGGTCGTCGTGACGGTGCTCGTCTTCAGGGATGGCCTTCCCCACGTCGCCGCGAGCGGAGGTTTCCCGAACTTCGGGCAAGCGCTCGATCTCGTGATCGCGATGCCGATCTCGTGGCTGCCGCTCGTCGCCGACTACACGCGGTTCGCGCGTGGATCCAAGAGCGCGTTCTCGGGCACTTTCGTCGGTTATCTCATCGCGAACATCTGGTTGTACGCGTTGGGTGCCCTCCTCGTGCTCGATGCCGGTGCCACTCCCGACCCTCGGGGGATCGCACTAGGGATCCTCGCGATCGCCGGTGGATCGCTCGCCGGGATCCTGTTCCTCGTCGGCTTGCTGGCCGGCGAATCCGACGAAGCGTTCGCGAACCTCTATTCGACCGCGGTCAGCATCCAGAACGTGTGGCCGGGCGCTACGGTTCGCCGACTCGTCATCATCATCGGGGCGGTCGGCGCGGTACTCGCGGCGGGACTCACGATGACGACCTACGAGGCGTTCCTGTTCTTCATCGGTTCGGTGTTCGTGCCGCTCTTCGGGATCCTCGCGGCCGATCACTTCGTCGTTCGGCGAGGAGCCCTCGACACGGCCGGTCTGTATCGCGACGGGGGCCGTTATTGGTTCAGCGGTGGCTTCCGTCTGTCGGCGCTGGTCCCGTGGATCGCGGGATTCCTGGTGTTCCATCTCGTGGACCCCAGCCCCCTCGGTTGGTTGATCGATCTGGTCTCGAAGGTGATCGGCGCACCGCTGGGAGAGCGCATCGCGTGGCTCCCCGGCGCGATCCCGTCGTTCATCGTCGCTTTCCTCGTTACGTTAGGTTCCTCCCGCATCGATACCCGCCCAGCAGTGGAGGCGAGACCGTGAAGATCGAAGCTGAATGCGACACCTGTCATCGGACCTTGCTGCTGTCGCAGATCGGTCCCGACTCGGAAACTCCCGGCCGGTGCCCGTTCTGTGGGGCCCGTTTCGCGCGCCATTACTCCACGGTGCTCGTCGAAGCGGTCCGTGAGGCGGAGCTGGCGACGGTGCGTTTCATCCAGGCGCTCGGCCGTCTACAGGCCATGGAGACCGGTTTCGACATCGATATCGAGCGCGTGCTGAAGGACGTCGACAACCAGGTCCGCGCTCACGAAGCGGCTCCCGCTAACTGAGCGAGCGCATGCCCGACGCTGCCGTGGCATCGAAACGCGTCCTGTTCGTCTCTCGAGACCCTCGGGTTCTGGACGAGGCCACTCATTCTTTCGGGGACGACGTCGACGTGATCGTCGCTCCCGACGCTCGGAAGGCAGAGGAGCTGCTCAGGCAATCCGTTCCGGATGCCGTCGTCGTGGACATGACGACCGGGAAAGAGGGGGGCTACGCGCTGGCGCGCACGATGTCCCAGTTCGACGCCCTGCGTGACGTCCCGATCATTATCTTGCTCGAACGCGACCAGGACCGCTGGCTTGCGTCGATGGCAGGGGCGCGGCTGGCGAGAACGAAACCGATCGATCCCGGACATCTCGCGGCCGATGTGAGGACCTTGCTCGCGAGTTGATCCGCTTTTCGGGCGGATGAGTACCTCGGCGCGGCCCACTTTTTCGCGGAAAACACCCCCTTGCGCCCCACCGAATTACATATCTAGAATTACAAAATTGTGATTCGGGCCTCGGGGGCCGGTGCGGAGCGCCGGCAGGGTCCCGAGGCCGCACGGGGGAACGAAAGGACCGGGGGATGCAACGCATCACGACGAAACTCCTACAACCCGTCGAGTGGCAAGCAGACGCGAAGTGTTCGGAGGTCGATCCCGAGATCTTCTTCCCCGAGCGCGGCGGTTCGTCGAAAGCCGCACGCGCGGTGTGTGGGCAGTGCGCGGTCCGCATGCAATGTCTCGAATACGCGCTCAACAACAAAGAACAGTTCGGGATCTGGGGTGGAACGTCCGAACGCGAACGTCGTCGACTGCGCAAAGAACGCACGTTGCGGCGACTGCGCGCCGTTTCCTAGAACCACCTGCAAAGCGCGCATTCAGCGCGCATTCAGCGCGTGCGTGCGCCATTTCTTTCACTGCAGTGAGTTACACGAGTGTCGTCACGCGCGTGCAAACAGGAAAGAAATGCTTGCACCTTGCGTACAAATGTTGCCTAATTACACGTTGAACGTGCGTTTGTGACGCGCGTTCGTTGGAAAGTCTCGAAGTCATGTGGGGATGAATCGTGACTTTCGAGAGGGGAAGGCGTGCAAGGGATGCACGTCCTGAGCCGGAATGGAGGTGCTGCAGTTGGCTGCAAAGAAGACGACCGGACGGAAGCGCACGGGCGGTGCCCGTAAGACTTCCGCGAGGAAGTCGACTGGTCGCAAGTCGACGGCACGTCGGTCGACAGCGCGTAAGTCGACCGCGCGCAAGAGCACGGCGCGGAAGTCGACCGGGCGCAAGTCGACCGGTCGAAAGAAGGCCACAGGCCGCAAGTCGACGGCACGTAAGTCGACCGGCCGCAAGAAGAGCACGGCGCGGAAGGCCACCGGCCGCAAGTCGACGGCACGTAAGTCGACGGCACGGAAGTCGACCGGGCGCAAGAAGGCCACCGGCCGCAAGACGGCGGCACGTAAGTCGACCGGCCGTAAGAAGGCCACCGGCCGGAAGAAGGCCACCGGCCGTAAGTCGACGGCTCGCAAGTCGACCGGGCGCAGGAAGAGCACCGCGCGCAAGTCGACCGCTCGCAAGTCGACGGGCCGGAAGAGCACCGCAAGGAAGTCCACCGGTCGCAAGAAGTCGACCGGCAGGAGGAAGACCACGCGGCGCTAGTCGCGCAGAAGCGATTCGATCGAGCGGCCCGGTTCAATGAGGAACCGGGCCGCTTCCGCGTCCGGGTTCGGTAGGAACCTCTCCGCCACCAAACCGACGATCTCGGTCGCAACGACGTCGTGACCGTGGTTGCGCAACTCGCGCCGCGCGCGTTCGAACGCCTCGTCGATGCCGACTCGCTCGGGCGCAACGAGATTCATCGAGACCTGTCGGCGGCCGCGATCCTCGAGTGAGAACGCCAGCGCCCGGACCTCGTCGGGCGAACGCAAGGCGGCCGCGACGGTGCGCGCTACCTCGATGGGTGCATCGGTCCAAACGTTGAATGCGATCAACGGCCCCCGGGCACCGACGCAAACGACCCCGCGGTGGGTATCGATCGTCGAGGGACCGGCATCGGGGAGCAAGCCCCGCGATGCCCGTTCCATCAGCCCATCGAGGCCCCCTTTCCGTAGCTGGGGGAGGGTTCGGGTTTCCTCTCGAGCGGCGGCGGCTCCGTAGAGATAGACCGGGAGCCCCGTGGCCCCGACGAGGTCGGCGGCAGCCCGGGCCGCCGCAACGGCGGTGTTCGGGGTCGCGTCGAGAGCGACGAAAGGAATCACGTCGACGATCCCGAGACGGGGGTGGACACCGCGATGGCGGCTCAGGTCCCACGTTGCGGTCGCGCGAACGATCCCGGCGACGGCATCGAGGAGATCGGCGGGCTCGCCGGCGAGCGTCAGAACGGCTCGGGCGTGATCCGCATCGGCATGCACGTCGAGCAGTTGCGCCCGGGTGGCCGTTACCGCCGCGCGCAGTTCGTCCACGTCGGGCTCCGTGAAGATCGAGACGTTCGGGACCGCCGTGAGCGACATGGCGTTAGCGTAGGAGACGAGGCCATGCGATGACCGACTACGGCTACAGCGTTGAGGTGCCCGAGGGTTACGACGAAGCCGTGACCCGTACGCGCATCGCGATGCGATCCGAGGGGTTCTCTATCCTGACCGAGATGAACGTCGGCGGGATGCTCGGTGAGGAGTTCGGCTCCGCTCGTCAGTACCTGATCATGGGCATCTACAACGCCGCCGTCACCAACTCCCGCATCGGGAACGACATCCAGATGGCCGTTCACCTTCCCTGCAATTTCGTCGTACAGGACATGTCGGCGGGTGCGATGGTGGCGGCACTGGATCCGGCCGAGAACGCCGATCCCGACCAGGCTCCGGAACTCCTGGAAGAAGCGCGGGCGGCGTTGGCTCGAACCTTCAGTCGGATCGGCGGACCCGGCTGATGGGAGACGCGGTCGTGGTCGCTCAGATCGTCGATCACCTTCTCGAGCGACTCGACGAGGTCGTCGAGAGGAGTCACGAGGCCATCTGGGCCGGGATCCCGACCTACGCCCGGGGTGGCGAAGGGGTCGACATCGACCTGCGTGAAGCCGTGCGCAACAACGTGGCCACCCTCGCCCACGTCCTGCACCAGTCGCGTGAGATCAAGCGCGAAGAGATGGAGATGATCAAGAAGGTCGGAGCGCGCCGCGCCGAGCAGGGTGTCCCCCTCGACGACGTGCTCCATGCCTACCGAACCGTGTCGCGCATCTGTTGGGACGTGCTGGCGGATGGATGCCGCGAGGTCCCCGATCAGGTCGAAGCGACGATCAAGGTTGCCGAGGCCGTGCTTCGTTACACCGATCAGATCTCTACCGCGGTCGCCGATGCGTACTCGAACGCGCAGCGGCGCATAGTGAGGCAGCAAGAGGGTGCGAGACGCGAGTTTCTGTCGGAGCTTCTCTACGGATCGGACGCGCCGCCCGAGCAACTGTTGTCGCGCGCCCATTCCTTCGGCTACGACCTCTCGCTGTCCTATCTCGCCCTGGTGGGATTGGGGCCGGAGGGTGACGGCGGTCGCGAGGCTGCGGTGGCCTCCGCGGTCACGGCCGCGGGAGCCCGCACGACGACCGACCCGATCATCTTGCAGAAAGCGGACCAGACCATCGCCCTGCTCCCGCTGGACCCTTCGACCGACACGGTCATGGTTCCGGAGAAGATCGCCGCCGAGCTGGCCGGCGAATGGCGCTTCGGGGTCGGCGGGCCGCAGCTCGGCCTCGAAGGGATCCGCAAGGCTTACATCGAAGCCCGTGAGGCCCTCGAGATCGGCGTCGCCCTCGAGCTCGACGGCCGCGTCTATCGCTTCGACGATCTGCTCCTGTACCACTTTCTCCGGGTCGATCCCGGCCTCGTCGACCGCTTCGTCGTCGAGATGCTGGGCCCCCTCATCGAGTACGACGAGCGTCGCAAGGGCGAGTTGCTCAAGACCCTCGAGACCTATTTCCGCGCCGACGGAAGCGTCAAGGTCGCAGGCGAGATGCTCTTCGCCCATCCGCACACAGTCACTTACCGGCTCAAGCAGATCCAGCGCCTCACCGGTTGGTCTTTGCGCGATCCGGAGGACAAGCTCAAGCTCCACTTGGCCCTCAGGGCCCACCGTCTCGCCGAGTCCCGCCCAAACTTTCCTAACTGAGTAACCGTCTGGGGCGCGCCCGGCCGCGTAGATAACGCGCTGCGCAGCGAAAAGGCGCTGTTAGCCTCTGCGCCATGCCTCAACCAAAGCGCGTATTGATAATCGGGTGGGACGGCGTCGACTGGAAGATCGTGCAGCCGATGCTCGACGCCGGCGAACTGCCGAACCTCGCCGCGATGATCGAGCGGGGCGCTCACGGCGACCTCCTCTCGACCGTTCCGTCGCACTCGTGGTGTGCGTGGCCGTCCTTCATGACCGGCGTGAATCCCGCCGAGCACGGGGTCTTCGACATCCTCGAGCACAAGCCCGGCGTCACGAAGAGACTTCCGGTCACTTACAGGTCGATCAAGAGTCGCACGATCTTCGACGACTTCTCCGCCGCCGATAAGACCTCGCTCGCGATCAACATCCCGCTGACGTTCCCGCCTCCGAAGATCAAGGGAAAGGTGATCGGCGGGGGCGTACTTCCTGCGAGCCGTTCGTACACGTATCCGACCGAGCTGCAGCAGGAACTGGATGCGAACGCGCCGTTCCCCGTCAACGGGATGAGCTGGACGACGTTCCGCAATCGTCCGGAAGCGTTCATCCAGGAATGCGCCGAGATCACCGCCAAGAGGCAGAAGTCGTTCGAGTACCTGCTCGACACGACCGAGTGGGACTTCGGAGTACTGGTCTACGTTTCGACCGACCGCATCCAGCACTGCATGATGCAGTACATCCATCCCGAGCATCCCGATTACCCGAAGATGAAAGACACGGCCGTCGCGCGTCAGACACGGGGCGTGTACCAGCAGCTCGACGACGGGCTCGCGCAGCTCCTGAAGCGCACCACCGACGACGACCTCGTGATCTTCATGTCCGACCACGGGCACCAAGCGTGCACTCGCGCCTGCACGATGGATCGGGTCCTCGCGCACATGGGTTACGCGACCTTCTCCAAGGGTTCGTTCGCAACGAACATCATCAGGTGGGGGCCGGGGCGTCGTATCGCTCGCCGCCTCTACGACCTCTTCAAGCTTCACGGGCGCATCGCGTTGCCGGCCACGCCTCTCGACTGGACGAAGTCGCGTGCCTACACGAGCGTGAGCTCCACCGGCGAGGGCGTGTCGATCAACCTCAAAGGACGCGAGCCGCAAGGAACGGTGGACCCGAAGGACTACGACTCGCTACGCGAGGAGATCTTCCAAGCGCTCAGCGAGTTCCGGGACCCCGACAACGGCAAGCCGCCGATCCAGAAGATCTATCGCAAGGAGGAGGTCCTGTCGGGCAAGTTCCTCGACACGGCCCCCGATCTGCTGCTCGTCCCCGCGCCGTTCTATTCGCTCACGCACGCCAAGACGATGGTCGAGGATGCCGATTGGCTGTCGGGCGATCACCGGCTCGAGGGCATGATCGTCGCCACCGGCCCGGACGTTCGCTCCGGTCCGCTGCAGGAGACGGCCCGGCTCATCGATCTCGGCCCGACCTCGCTCGCGGCGCTCGGGGTGCCCTCGGGCATCCCACGCGACGGAAAGGTGCTGGAGACGCTCGTTGGACCCGGGGTCCAACTCGAGGTCTCCGAAACGGGGGCCGGCTCGAACGGCGAGGCCGACCAGGGCGGGCTAACCTCTGAGGAAGAAGTCGAGGTCGAGGAGCACCTGCGCGGTCTCGGCTACGTCGAATAAGCCGGATTCCTTCAGGAGGTTCCCACAGTGCGCGCACGTAGGTCTTGTCTCTCGGTGCCGGGTTCGAGCCCGAAGATGCTGTCGAAAGCACCCGGCCTCCCGGCCGACCAGGTCTTCATGGATCTCGAGGACTCGGTCGCTCCGCTGGCTAAAGAGGACGCCCGGGGCAACGTCATCGACGCTCTCAAGAACAACGACTGGACGGGCAAGACCGTCGTCGTCCGGATCAACTCGATCGACACTCAGTGGGCCGCCGACGACCTGAAGACGATCGTCGAGAACGCCGGCACCTACCTCGACTGCATCATGGTGCCGAAGGTCCAACACGCGCACGAGGTCCACTTCGTCGATCACATGCTGCGCATGATCGAGACGAACGTCGGTCTCGAAAAGCGGATCGGTATCGAGGCCCAGATCGAGACTGCAACGGGACTCAAGAACATCCACGAGATCGCGCACGCGTCGGACCGGCTCGAGACGTTGATCTTCGGCCCCGCCGACATGAGCGCCTCACTCGGTCTGCCGACGGTTACCGCGGGTCTGCCGATGCCCGGTTACCCCGGCGACCACTGGCACTGGGTTCTCGAGACGATCCTGGTTGCGGCACGCGACGCGGGCCTGCAGGCGATCGACGGTCCGTACCTGTTGATCAAGGACCTCGACGGCTTCCGCGACATGGCGATGCGCGCACGCGCTCTCGGATACGACGGCAAGTGGGCGCTGCACCCGGGCCAGATCGACGTGCTGAACGAGGTATTCACCCCGACCCAGGACGAGTACGACAAGGCCGAGGCTCTGCTCGAGGCCTACAAGCACGCCACCGAGGTCGACCGCCGCGGCGCAGTGATGTTCGGCAACGAGATGATCGACGAGGCGTCGCGCAAGATGGCCGTGCAGTTCGCCGACCGAGGCCGCGCCGCCGGCCTGAAGCCGGTCAAGTCCTACGAGGACTTCAAGAAGGAATGGTCCCAGCCCTAACTTTCGTAACTGAGTAACCGCCAGGGGCTCATCTACACGCGTAAAACGGAGGAATCGTGCTCGAACTAACGGATATCCAGAAGCAATTAGTCGAGACCGTGCGCGACTTCGTCAACTCCGAGGTCATCCCGGTCGCCGACGAGATGGAGCACGACGACACCTACCCCGAGAAGATCGTCGAACAGATGAAGGAGATGGGCCTGTTCGGCATCACGGTGCCCGAGGAGTACGGGGGCATCGGCGAATCGCTCATCACCTACGCGTTGTGCGTGGTCGAGCTCGCCCGCGGCTGGATGTCTCTCTCCGGCGTGCTCAACACGCACTTCATGGGTTGCTACCTCATCAACAAGTTCGGAACCGACGAGCAGAAGCAGAACTACCTGACGCGCATGTCGACCGGCGAGATCCGTGCTGCGCTCGCGATGAGCGAGCCCG
Source organism: Actinomycetota bacterium (assembly GCA_035688995.1). Lineage (GTDB taxonomy): Bacteria > Actinomycetota > CADDZG01 > CADDZG01 > WHSQ01 > DASSMG01. Next base: position 2,069 of record DASSMG010000003.1, on the reverse strand, counting down.
AGGCCGGTTCCGACGTGCAGGCGATCCGCACGAAGGCGATCAAGGACGGCGACGAGTACGTCGTCAACGGCCAGAAGATGTGGCTGACGAACGGTCTACGTGCCGGCATCGTGATGACGCTCGTGAAGACCGATCCGAGCGCGGACCCCGCGCACAAGGGCATGAGCATGCTCGTCGTCGAGAAAGAGGCCGGCAATCCCCAGCCCGCCCCCGGACTCGACGTCGGCAAGAACATCGAGAAGATGGGCTACAAGGGCGTCGAGACGGTCGAGATGTCGTTCAACGACTACCGGATCCCGGCGGCGCAACTGCTCGGCACGGAAGAGGGCCAGGGCTTCCGCCAGGTCCTCGACGGCATCGAAGTGGGCCGCGTCAACGTCGCGGCCCGCGCCGTCGGCGTCTCCACGAGAGCGTTCGAGGAAGCGATCAAGTACTCGCAGGAGCGCACGGCGTTCGGGAAGCCCATCAGCCAGCACCAGGCCGTGCAGATCCACCTCGCCGAGATGGGCACTCAATTGGAAGCGGCCCGGCTCATGCTGTTCAACGCGGCCGAGAAGAAAGCTGCGGGAGAGAGGTCCGACCTCGAGGCGGGCATGGCCAAGCTGTTCGCGTCCGAGGCGTGCCACGAGATCGTGACGAAGGCGCTGCGGGTCCACGGCGGCTACGGCTACAGCAAGGAGTTCACGGTCGAGCGCCTCTACCGCGACGCCCCCTTCCTCCTGATCGGCGAGGGCACGAGCGAGATCCAGAAGACGGTCATCGCTCGCCGCCTCCTGGAACGCCACAAACTTTCGTAACTGAGCAACCGCTAGGGCCGCGTCCAGCCGCGCGAAACCAGCAAGTCCTCAACGAGGGCCCCAAATTGGCGTCGATACCGGGTCGCGTCCGAGAAAGTCGCGTACACGATCTCGAAGCCGAGCGATTCCATCGATCTATGCCGCTGAGCATCACGCAGATGTGAGCTCACGCCCCCATGCCATAGCTTGCTGTGAGCCTCGATCACGACTTTCTGGCCCGGATAGACGAAGTCGGGGCGCGCCACGAAGTTTCCGTGATCGTCCCGGATCTCGTGTTGCAACTTGGGCACCGGGAGTTCCGCATCGAGGAGCGCTTGGAGGACCAAGGTCTCCAGCGGGCTGTTCGGAACTCCATCGATCGAAGCGCGCTCTCTGACTATCTCCCGAAGGAGGGTCGAGCCGCCTCGGCCCTGACGGCAGGTGCGAAACAGGCAGTAGTCCAGTGCCGCCACCGTCGTCAATCCTCGAAAGAGCGCGTTGTCCACAGCGATCCGGCACTCGCTCGGCCTCATGCGGACACACAGCATCATGAGGGTGCGCTCGACCGAAGTCGTTGGAATCGCTCGGACGGTTCGGATCTGCTCATCGGGAAGTCGCTTCGTCTGGTCGACGATCACGCCACTATGCGGAACGAGCGAGCGGGACGTGGTCAGGACCTCGACCTCCGCGTTCTCGCATCCGGGGAGCTCGAAGAGACGGCCGGCCGCCTTTCCCGCGGCCAGACCGTGCGACCAAAGGCAAGCTGCCATCTGGGCCCGGAGCCAATCCGCGGTGGTTCCCGTGAGGGCATAAACGGCCGGGTGCAAGGTATGCCAGGCCCCCGACTCGAGACGGCGCTGAATCATCCGGCGCGTAAACCCGAGCTCGAACGCCTGCCGCCGGTGGAAAGCGCCGTACTGATTTGCCGCCAGTCGTGAGATCTCGATATCGCGCGCATCCGTCACACAACAAGAGATAGAGCGCGGAAGCCAGATGCGCTGTTTCGCGCGCCACAGCGCGCTCCTAGCGGTTACTCAGTTACGAAAGTTTGGGGGGTTAGTCGAGGTCGCCGGCTTCTACTCGCTCGAGGCGCCGGTCGCGGACCAACTTGTGCCCGGTGAGGCGCGTTAGGGGCTCCGGGTTCTCCATGCCCTCGGCAACGAGCGTGAGCAGGTCGCGGAGCGAGATGATCCCGACGACGCGGCCCCCTTCGTCGGTGACCGGCAAGTGGCGGAACCATTTGTCGAACATGAGCTGGGCCGCCTCGCGGATCGAGCTGTCGGGACGCACGGT
>DASSMG010000002.1:0-4235 GCA_035688995.1 Actinomycetota bacterium | reverse complement strand
GATCCTGCTCGTAGCGGAGAAGGTCAACGCCGCGCTGAGCGCTCCGTTCACGGTCCAGGGTCTGTCGCTCGATGTCGGAGCCAGCATCGGCGTCGCGCTTTATCCCAACCACGGCAACGATGTCGACACGCTCATCCAGCGCGCCGACGTCGCGATGTACCTCGCCAAGACCGCGCAGAGCGGCTGCGAGATCTACGCGGCGGAGAAGGACCAGTACACGCCGAGCCGTCTCGCGCTCGTGGGCGAGCTTCGCCAAGCGATCGAGAACGAGGAGTTCGTCGTTCACTACCAGCCGAAGGTCGACCTCCGCTCCGGAGAGGTCCGAGGCGTCGAAGCGCTGCTGGGGTGGGAACACCCCCTGCGGCGCACGATCGGGCCCGACGAGTTCATCCCGCTGGCCGAGCACACCGGGTTGATCGAAGCGCTTACCAAGTACGTCCTGAACGAGACCATCAAGCAGGCGAAGGAGTGGCGCGAGGCGGGCCACGAACTGAAGGTCGCCGTCAACCTCTCGGCGCGAAGCGTTCTCGACCCCGAGTTCCCGGCCCTCGTCGCGTCGTTGCTTCAGAAATGGAACATGCCGCCGTCGATACTTTCCTTCGAGATCACCGAGAGCATGATCCTCACCGACCCGAAGCAGGCGCGGGCCACGCTCGAAGCGTTCAACAAGATGGGGATCGAGATCTCGATCGACGACTTCGGCACCGGCTACTCGTCGCTTGCGAACCTCAGGAGTCTTCCGCTGAAGGAGCTCAAGATCGACAAGTCGTTCGTCACGAACATGGGTGTGGACGAGAACGACGCCGTGATCGTGAGGTCGCTCATCGACCTGGCGCGCAACCTGGGGCTCAACGTCGTCGCCGAAGGTGTGGAGACCGAGGAGACGTGGGACGAGCTGAACACGCTCGGATGCGACTACGCGCAGGGCTTCTACAACAGCCCGCCGATGCCGGCCGACCAGTTGATCCGGTGGTTGCACGTCATGGCGCAGCCGGTCATCTCCTAGTCGACCCACTCCAGCTCTAGCGTCGCGTCGTAGAAGGCCGCGTAACGTTCTGCCTCTCGCTCGACCGACTTGCGGGTCCGTCCATTGAACGTCTCGAAGGGCTCGACCCGGGCGATGAATCTCTTACCTTTGCGTTCGTGTTTCCAGACCCCCGCCATGCGCCCCTCGACGAGGACGATCTGCGAGACCCACGCGGCCTGCCGGTAGACGCGGTCCTTCAGTTCACTCCGCAGGATGTGGTCGACGTTCCTCGTCACGTTGACGACGTACTGATCGAAGGCCGGTAGCAGCCGCACACCACTGGGTCGTCCGGCCCTCTTGATCGCGTCGAGATCGTCGACGTGCAGGCGCATGCGCCGGCCCTCGACCTCGACGTCGACGAGCTCGTCGGCGATCGTTGCGACCATCGCGCGGATCTGGGCCGGACGGACCGCCCACCAGCGCTGGAACTCCGGCACTCCCGCCGGTCCGTAGGTTCGGAAGAAGCGCCTGACGACCTCGGGGATGGCGCGCGCCGGAGGAACCTCCTTGTACCCGCGCACCCACTTCCGTGGGTTGGTGAAACGGACGTTGCGCCCCTCGTTCTCGGCGAAGCACAACCTGCCAGCGAATGCCACGGGTTTGAGGAGGGTCCCCCATCCCCCACCGACATGGGCAGCGAGATCCGGGTCACCGAGGATGTCTGCGACCCGTGCCATCAACTCGTCGCGGGTCAGAGTGCTGCGGTCGAGCGTGGTAGCAACCGCCTCGGTGACCGCGCCGATCTGGTCACGGCTGAGCCCGATCCACTGGAGCCGGTCCGGCCCCAGGTACCAGTCGACGTAGGTCGCGGCCAGCGCGGAGTTCCACAAGGACAGTTCGTCGGCCGGAACCAGGTGCAGCGTTCCACGCATCGCCCACGTCTTGACGAGAGTGCGGTCGCGCCACAACGCGTCCGCAACCATGTCCCGCTCGAGCCCGTCGATGCGCACGAGCGCGGTGAGCTCCGCCGACGACATGACCTGGGCATGGACTCCGCACAGGTCGCGTACGACGTCGAGGAGCCGATCGGGTGTGACGCGCTCATCGAGGTGATGACGAGCCAGTCGGAAGGCGAGAACCTGCGGCCACGAGAGCCGAGCCGCAACGGCAATGTCTTTAGGAGTCGGTCGTTTCCTGGTTCTCGGCTTGTTTGTCGAACTCGTCTTCTTCTTTGCCACTCAGAGCGGGCTCCGTGGGCTCGTCGATCTCGACGCTGCCGGGCCCATCCGTCGACTTGGATCCCTCGTCGTTGTTCTCGTTCTCGTTAGTCAATGACGCCTCCCGTCCGTAGCGAGGGCCCACCCTAACTTTCCGCGAGTCCGGCTCAGCCGCCCCTTAGCTGCCCGGCCCCGGCAACGTGACGAGCATCGTGCAGCCCCGGGTCACTCTCGGGTCGACGCGGATGTCACCGCCGTGCAGCTCGACTATCCAACGCGCTATCGAAAGCCCGAGACCACTGCCCCCGTCGGACGCGGCTCGAGCGCGATCCGATCTATAGAAACGTTCGAAGACACGATCGAGCTCGGCGGGGTCGATCCCCGGGCCCTCGTCGGTCACGCGCAACGACACACCCTCTCCGGCCACATCGGCTTCGAGCGAGACTCTTCCGCCGCTCGGCGAGTGCCGGATGGCGTTGTCGACGAGATTCGCCACGACCTGATGGACTCGCTCGCGATCGGCGACGATCGAGACACCATCGGTTTGCGGCGACACTTCGACCGTGACGTTCTTCTCGCGCGCGTCGAGGTTCAAGCCCGCCTCGCGGGCGACGTCGTCGAGCAAGGCCCTCGCCGGGAACTCCGCCTTCTGCAGCGGAACCGTTCCCGATTCGAGTCTCGAGAGATCGAGAAGCTGCGACACCAACCGGCCGAGGCGTTCGACCTGTTTGAGCATCGCCCCCACGGTCTCGTCGTCTGCCTCTTCGACCCCGTCCAGGACGTTCTCGAGAACCGCCTGCAGCGCGCTGATCGGGGTTCGTAGCTCGTGGCTGACGTTCGCGACGAGATCCCGGCGCATGCGATCGACCTCGGCGAGCTCGGCGGCCATGCGATTGAAGGCGATGGCGAGGCGACCGACCTCGTCCCGGGAGGTGGCCGTCACGCGCTGCGAGTAGTCGCCCCTCGCCATGGCTTCCGATGCCGCGGCCATCTCCCGCAGGGGCGACGTCATGCCGCGCGCGAGGAACTGGATCATGGCGAGGGCGACGGCCGCCGCGCCGATGGCCGACGCCCAGCGCGGCAAACCGAGGCGGAAGCCGATGCCGAGCGCGAGAACGGTGACACCCACCGCCACGACGATGACGACGCCGAGCTTGATCTTGATCGACGAGAGCGGATCGAGCGGTCTCATGAGGGCGGGTTGAACGCGTACCCGACGCCGTGGACGGTGCGGATCAGGTCGGCACCGATCTTCTTGCGCAGTGCACCGACGTGCGTGTCGACGGTTCGGCCCCCGAGCGCGTCGCGATATCCCCACACCTCGACCATCAAGCGGTCGCGCGTGTGAACGATGTTCGGGTGCGATGCCAGACGCAAGAGGAGATCGAATTCGATCGGCGTGAGGTGCACGACCTGGTCGTCCTTGCGCACCTCGCGCGTGCCCGGGTCGATCGCGATGTCGGCCACCTTCACGGGGCGACCGGCGTCGGCGGGAGACTTCTGCACCCGTCGCAGGATCGCGTGCACCCGGGCGACCAGCTCCCGCATGCTGAACGGTTTCGTCATGTAGTCATCGGCACCCACGCCGAGCCCGACCAGCATGTCCGTCTCGGAGTCCCGCGCGGTCAGCATCAGGACCGCAACCGGTCGGTCGCGCTGGATCCGGCGACATACCTCCAGCCCGTCGAATCCGGGAAGCATCAGGTCGAGCACGACTAGATCGGGTCGGACGCGGTCGCACAGCTCGACCGCGGCGGGACCGTCGCCGGCAACTTCGACCTCGAACCCTTCCTTGCGAAGACGGGCCGCGATGGCGGATGCGATCGTCGCCTCGTCTTCGACCACGACGATGGTGTGCGCACGCATGTTGACAGTGTAGGAACCCACTGTTGCAACGTTCAGAGACAAACGTGGAGATTCTGCAAAGACCATGGACGAACTGCGCCTAGCTCTGAAGGGGGCCGGCGGCGAGCCCGTCGATCTGTGGCGAACGTTCCTGTCGCACGGGGTCGCGACGTTGCCCCCGATGCGGGTCGACGAAGAGCGACGGA
>DASSMG010000001.1:0-3320 GCA_035688995.1 Actinomycetota bacterium | reverse complement strand
CGAACGCTCCGACGCGCTCGGCGATCTTCGCCGAGGTGGCGTAGCAGTGCCCTGTCATCAGTGCCGTGATCGCGGCGGCCCAGGCACGGCCCTCGTCGGAGTCGTACGGAAGGCCGAAGCTCATCAACATGGCGCCGAGGTTGGCGTAGCCCTGACCGAGCTGGCGGAAGCGACGCGACGTTTCGGCGATCTTCTCGGTCGGGTAGCTGGCGAAACCAACCGAGATCTCCTGCGCCAGGAACATGACCTCGACGGCGTGCTTGTAGCCCTCGATGTCGAAGGTTCCAGCGGCGTCCACGAACTTCATGAGGTTGAGGCTCGCGAGGTTGCAGCTGGAGTTGTCGACGTGCATGTACTCGCTGCACGGGTTCGACGCGTTGATCCGATCGGTGTTCGAGCAGGTGTGCCAGTCGTTGATGACCGTGTCGTATTGAAGTCCCGGGTCGGCGCACTCCCACGCAGCCTGGCTGATCTCGCGGAAGAGGTCTTTCGCCTTGAGCGTTTCGATGGGCTCGCCGGTAGTGACCGCTTTGAGGGTCCAGTCGCGATCATCGATGACCGCCTTCATGAAGTCATCGGTGACGCGCACCGAGTTGTTCGCGTTCTGGTACTGGATCGAATGCGTGTCTCTGCCGTCGAGGTCCATGTCGAAACCGGCCTCGCGCAGCGCAGCCGCCTTCTTCTCCTCGAGGGCCTTGCACCAGATGAAGTCACGAACGTCGGGGTGATCGACGTTCAGCACGACCATCTTCGCGGCGCGACGCGTTGCACCACCCGACTTGATCGTGCCGGCCGACGCGTCCGCTCCGCGCATGAACGAGACCGGACCCGATGCGGTCCCTCCCGACTTCAGATGCTCTTTCGAGCTGCGGATCTTCGAGAGGTTCAGGCCCGCGCCGGAACCGTGCTTGAAGATCGTCCCCTCTTCGACGTACCAGTTGAGGATCGAGTTCATCTCGTCGTCGACCGAGAGGATGAAGCAAGCCGAGCACTGCTCTTCACCCTTGGGGCGCCACCCGACGTTGAACCACACCGGCGAGTTGAACGCGGCCTTCTGGGTGACGAGGAGATGGGTCAACTCGGCCCGGAACGTCTCGGCCTCGTCGGCGTCGGAGAAGTAACCCCGGGCGAGACCTTCCTCGTGGTAGCGGTTGACGACCCGGTCGATCATCTGCTTGACCGAGCGCTCCCGCTGAGGGGTCCCGAGCGAGCCGCGGAAGTACTTCTGGGCGGCGATGTTCGTGGCGTTCTGCGACCACGCCTTGGGGACCTCGACGTCTTTCTGCTCGAACGCGACCTTGCCGGTCTTGAAGTTCTTGATGACGGAGTCGCGGGTCTCCCACTCGACCTCGTCGTAGGGATGCACGCCCTCGGTCGTGAAATGCCGACGGATCTGGAGCTTGTCCGAGACGACCGAGCTACGTGTTTGAGACACCCTTCATCCCCCTTCCAGGGACCCGGTGCCACCCAGCACCGACACCCAATTTTCCCACGCCAAAAGGCCTCTGAACACCACATCTGGGCTTCGGGGAAGCTCTAACCACAACATGTGGTGGAATTACACGAGCGAAATTACGCCTCCGTGACGCCCAGGTCAAGCGAATCGCGGCCCTTTCCGCGTCGGGATCAGTCCATCCGAGTCGGGCGTGGAACAACAAGTGCCGCAGCCTGTGGGTTTCCGGTGGAGACACCCGTGGACTACGGGAGGCGAAGCCTGGTCCCCGGCGCGACCCCGGCGTCGACGTGGTTCAGCGCCTCGAGGCGATCGACATAGGCCCGCGGGTCGACCCCCGCCGGGGCGTATCGGGTGGCGATCGACCACAGGGTCTGGCCGGGCTGGACGACCACGTGGCCGGGTCGGTGGTCGCCGGCGGCCGCACTCCCCCCGGTTCCGCCCCCGATGAGCGTGAGCCCGATTATCGACAAGGCGACAATCCCGAGGCCGAGGCGTCGGCGCCGGACCAGGGCGCGGTGGCGCCGGGCCGCGACCCGCGCCCGGGGAACCCGCACACGCTCGACCGGGAAGCGGTAAACGACGGCGTCGGCGGCGATCAGATCTTGACTACGAAGTGCCATCTCGGTCCTCCCTCTTGCGGTTTCCGCCACCGTAGCCACGGGGTGTGACAGGTTTCGGTGTGACTGGTGTGGTCAAAGCGAACGTGTGTTCGTTACTGTAGCCGAACGTGCGTTCGCTATGCAAGAGGTGAATCGAACAGATGTTCTTGATTCGGGGGGCCGGGGCGCCTAATCTATTAGCGAACACCCGTTCGCAATAGGAGGCAAACCATGGTCGAGGGCCTGACCGACCGGCAGCGCCAGATCCTCGAGTTCGTCGCCGAGCAGGTCGCGGACCGGGGCTATCCCCCGTCCGTGCGCGAGGTCTGCGACGCGCTCGGCCTCGCATCCAGCTCGACCGTGCACTCGCATCTCCAGGCCCTGCAGCGCAAGGGCTACATCCGGATCGATCCGACCAAACCGCGGGCGATCGAGGTCCTCTTCGATGCCGAGACCGGGCTCGCGGCGGAACGGCGACCCGCTCGGTCGGTCCCCCTCGTCGGGCGCATCGCAGCCGGTGCGCCGATCCTGGCGGAGGAGAACGTCGAGGAGATCTACCCGATGCCGACCGATCTGGTCGGGGACGGCACCCTCTTCATGCTCGAGATCCACGGTGACTCGATGATCGAGGCCGGCATCATGGACGGCGACTTCGTCATCGTCCGCCAACAGCCGACCGCTCACTCGGGCGAGATCGTCGCGGCGATGATCCCCGGCGACTTCGAAGCCGAGGCAACGGTCAAGACCATCCGACACCGCGGCAGCGCGATCTTCCTCGAGCCGGCCAACCCGACGATGGACCCCTTCGAGGCTCCGCAGGGGACCGAGATCCTCGGCAAGGTCGTAGCAGTATTGCGAAGACTCTAGAAACGCCACTCCCGCTTCCCTAGAGTTTCGTCGTCGCGTACGGCGAGAGGAGACGGCGAGTGAAGCGAGTCATTACGGGCATATCGGTCGCCACGGTCGGCGTCGTGATCATGGCGTTGCTGGTGCCCTCCATCGCAACAAGTGCCACGACGGCGCAGATCTCGGCGATCTCCAACCCGGTCGCGCTCAAGCCGATCGTCCGCAAAGCGCTCCGGCACGACACCTCACCACCCGTGCGCTCGATGCCCACGGGCCGCCACCAGGGTGGGGTTGGTGCCGGGGGCCGGGTTCGCCTGCAACAGACGGGCGACGCGTCGCCGATCGCTAGCTTCGACGGGATCTGGAACATGGACGAGATCGCGCCGTCGGATTCGAACGGCGACGTAGGCATGAACCAG